>JAICHZ010000303.1 GCA_025924655.1 Pseudonocardiaceae bacterium
CACCCCTCTGTGTCGGCTTCTCGCGACTGTTCGCTCGGTGGCGACACACTGGTGCACAAGCTCCCTGACCGTCCCACCCTATGGTCAAGGCCTGTGGATGTGCAGCTTTTAGGCGGCGGCGGCCTGTTGGAGGTGTTCGAATTGGCGCGGCGGACCCCTGAGGCACCTTTCGATAACCGTAACAAACGTCCTTCGCCTTACAACCGTCCCTCCGGCCGGCGTCCCTCCTTCAGCACCTCAACCTGAGGCGGACTAAACGGTGAGCTCAACAGATCCCGTCGCTGCTGGAAGCAGCGGAAGAAATCCGCAATGAAGTGCATCCGGTCGGACAAGACGGACCAGTCCGCGACCGCAGTTCCCCGCAGGCTGTTCGGAGTGGGGTCTACGAGTTCGAGCAGGGCCAGGAGCTCACCGTCGACCAGGAGTGCCAGCGCTGGGGGGAAATCGCCGTGCAGGTCCTGGCCCAGCTTCAGGCGCGCACCGCCGGGCAGGCCGAAGGTCATGAAGTGCTCGGTGACGGCCACCCGGCCTAGCAGCCGGGCCTCTTCCACCAGCCGGGATAACAGAACGTCGACGGGATTGTGAAGGCCGATCCGCGACGAGAGGTTCCATCGTAGGCGGTCACGCCCTCGCACGTGCGGCAGGAGGATTTCCAGCAGACGTCCCCGCAGCGCCAGGGGATCGACAACCGGCGCGTTGAGTGCTTCGGTGATCTCGGGCTGCAACCTAGTTTGCTCGTGCAGGCCCACCGCGACGTTCCCGAGCAGCACGTGCTCTTCTCTGGTCTTCGGGTTGTGCTCGAACAGCGCCCGGTAGTAGCTGGTGAACGCCTGGACGAGGTAGTGCTGCCCGTCGGGTGGCTCGCCCGGGTGCAGCGCCGCGCAGAACTCGGCAATCCTCTCGGCGTCGAAGGCGGTGTCGTCAGCGAAGGTCGCGAGGAATCGGGCGAATTCCCGGGCGATCTCCTGGAAAACCTTGCGGTTGCCCCGGGCGCAGGCTTCGCTGGCATGTTCGAAGCTGGAGGCTGCCCGCACCGCTGCGCGAATGCGGTCGTGGTGATCCACGAGGTCGATTACTTGGTGATCCATGAGATCGATTAGTGAAGTGCCGAGTGACAGCGTTGCGAGGATGGAACGCCTGGCGGCGCGGAAGCTCTCGGGCAATTGAGTGGGCCGGGCAGTGTCAGTGGCCTGGTGCGGTATCGAGTCGGGTGACCTGGCGACCACCGCCATGGTCGAGGACATGGTCCATAGCTGTTCGATGGTCCGCTCCAGGTCCTCCTTCCGGATCGTCTGACCGACCTGTTTTGAGGCCCAGACGGCGAACGTGCACCAGTTCGCGCTGCCTCCGGTCCGGGCGGCGAGGTCAAGTGACAGCTCGTGGTAGCACTGCGTGATCTGCAGATTACGCACTACCGGGTCGGCCAGCGCGGTGATCCGCTCGACGTCGGCGACCGACGGCGAGAACGCCGAAGGGTGGGCCTGGGCTTGCGAGGTTGTGATGCTGGGTGCCATAACTTGGGTTCCTTCTTATGCGGTGGTCCTTGCATGCATTTCGGACAAAACACCACGGTGGTCTGATCACGGCCGTTTGAAGGCGCGACTCAGGCCGATGTGCGGTCTCAAACGGCTGCGCTCAGCGCGAATGATCCTTGAGCCGGAGCAAGCGCTGATGCTGACGAGTGACATATCCCGGGGGTCAGCTCCCCGTTGTGCGCGCTCATGACTAGCGGCCATGTGATCTCCCGGGCCGACACCGATACGTCCCTTCGGTGGTCGCGCATGCAGTCGACACCTGTCTGACCGGTCGTGCGCGGCGCCACTTAATAGATGGAGACGCCCAGTGCCCACGTAGATACATCCGCCACGGAATTAAGCGATCGGTCCGCCGAGCCGGTCCACCTGCTCGCCCAGAAGCACCTAACAGCTGTCGAATGCGCGGTTTGTCACGGTCCGGCACGGTGTCTGAGGGTCTGCCTCGCTGCTTTGGTGGGTGGCGAGGATGCCCCTCGCCCTGATGCAACAGCGCTCCCCAGCTCGTAGTTGTTGAGCTTGTCGCGCAGTTGCTGCAGGGCTCGCGCCCGAGTGGGCCCGATCGCGCCGGGCGGGATTCCGGTGGTGCGCCCGACCTCGGCGTAGGTAAGGGGATGGTCGGCGGTAAACAAGGCCCGCAGTACGGCCCTCCGGCGAGGTGGCAATTCGTCGACGAGTTTGCGCAACGTCCGTGCGGTGTCAGCGTCGATGACGCTCTGTTCGGGGCCCGCCGAGGGGTCGGCGAGAGTCTCTGGCGCCACGTCAATGAGCTGTGGGGTGAGATTGGCCTGGCGCAGGATGTGCAGGCATTCGCGGCGGGCGGTAGTCGCCAGCCAACCGCCTAACTTTTCGGGGAACTTCACCCGGTGGGCGTTTTCGGCCAACCGCAGCCAGGTCATCTGCACCGCGTCGAGTGCGTCGGTCTCCTGCAGCCGGAACGACCGCACCGTCGCAGACACGATCTTGCCGTATCGGCGCATGATTTCTTCCCAGGCAGCCGGATCCCTGGCGCGGACTCCTAGCAATAGCTCAGCCACGCTGTCCGTGGCGCCGGTCGAGGCATAGCTGATAGCGGCGGTTGTCATCGGAATCGTGACCCCTTATCAGGCGGTCTTGCGGCTCGTCTCCAACACTGCGGGCGCTGGCCGGTGAGGTCTATCCCGTCTAGGGGGGATATCACGTTGCCATCGCCAGTAGCCTGGGACCAGGACAACGAAGGACCTCATATGCACAGCACCTCAGCGGCGCGCACGCAGGAGCTGGTGTTGGCGCTGTCACAGACTCACCGCCGCGACACCCTTGCTTTGCGCCAGGAGATCGTTTCGCTGCTGCGTCGGGCGGTTCCGTTTGACGCCTGGTGCTGGACGTTGACCGATCCGGACAGTCAGCTGGTGTCTTCCGGGACAGGCGACAGCCCAGCCGCCACCGATCTTGGGCGCTTCCTGGCCCTCGAATACGGCGGCGATGTTCTGGACCGGCTGCCCACCATGACCGACGATGCTGGTCCTGCCATCACTGTGCTCAGCCAGACGACCGCCGGGAAACTCTGCCGCAGCGCCCGCTGGCGTGAGCTCTATCACCCGCACGGCGTCGCCGACGAGCTGCGTCTGTCGCTGTTTGCCGACGGATACTGCTGGGGTTACCTGGAGCTGCTCCGTGACCGCACCGGTCGACACTTCACCACCGAGGAGGCCGAGTTCCTGCTCCGGCTGGGTGCGCCCATGGCCAAGGCCCTCCGGGCAGCGCTGACCTGCGTCAGCGCTCCGACGACCGACATACCGCACGGTCCGGGCACCTTGGTCATCGACGCTCACGACGCGATCCAAGCCACCACCCCGGAAGGGGATCAGTGGGTGACCCTGCTCCGTTCCTACGCCTCGCCCGCCGAGGCTCTGTTTCCCGCCCCAGTACCGGTGCTTTCAGTGGCCGCCCGGCTGCGTTCCCTTCCCGAATACTCTGGTGCATCCCCCACCGCCACGCCGGCTGCGGCCCGGGTCCGGACCCGAACCCCGGCCGGCCACTGGTTAACCATCCACGCTTCTCCCCTCGCCGGGATGGCCGTCCCGACCGGCACCGTCGCGGTCACCATCCAGCGCGCCGCACCCGCCGATGTCGCTGCCCTGGTGTTCCACGCCCACGGGCTCACGACCCGCGAACGGCAGCTCGCTCGTCTCCTCCTCGACGGACTGCCCAACACCGAGATCGCCCAACGCCTGTACATCTCGACTTACACCGTCCGAGACCATGTCAAAGCGGTGCTCGACAAACTCGGCGTACACAGCAAACGTGAACTCATCGCCAGCATCCTCAGCCCCCGCATGTAGACCAGTCGCGCACAGCCGGTGACCATGGAGATCTACGCCCGAGCATCTTCGAAGGCCACCCGCTCTGCGTTAAGCGGTTGGTAGACAGCCTCGGTGGATGACCAGGGCTGGCCTAATGCCGGGTCCGAATACGCCTTGTCGTCCGTCATCGAAACATGAAAAACGGTACTTATCGGGCTAATTCGGCTGGGGGCGTAACCGCTGGATCGGCCGGCGCGACAGCTGGATATGAAAATCACGATTCTGATTGGCACATCCCGCGAAGCCACGGCCGACGAAGAGCGAGCCATCGCCAAGCACCGCGAGGACCATCCAGATGGTAAGCACGACTATTGGGACGAGGGCGATCAATCCTTGCTGTTGGCCAGGCCACAGCTGCGGTGCAGAGCGGACGGGGAGAAGCTGACAGTCCCCTTGCGAATCCTGTAGCTTGCTGCTCGCACCGCTCGCAGATCATGGGGTGCGCCTCGTCAGTGCGACTGGCTGGCGAGCGAGGGATAACTCGAGCTCTCGGCACTGTGGCCGAGGCGTCCAGGTTGGACTGCGG
>JAICHZ010000304.1 GCA_025924655.1 Pseudonocardiaceae bacterium
ACTAGACGCGCTTTCCGGCGCTCGCGGATCGCGGGGTTTGGTTCAGGGGGTGAGGGCTGCTTCTGGATGGACTTCTGTTGCGGTGTTGGTGCGGTGGTGGAGGTAGAGCTGGACGCCGGTGAGGAGTGCCCAACCGAGGAAGTAGAGCAGGCCGATGAAGCCGACGGCTTCGAAGGGCCCCCCGTCGTAGCTGGCCGCGTCGAGGATCGCGAACGGCACGCCGAGCAGGGTGAGAATGCCGAGCCACCGTGGCAGAAGCCCGGTTTGAAGGGCGGTGACGCCGACGGCGGCGAACAGCAGCACGGCGGGCAGGCTGGACAGGTCGAGGAGGCCGTTTTGGAGCGTTCCCAGCGCGCGGGTCGCGTCGGCGCTGCCGTCGTCTTGTACGAACAGCGCGGCGGCCAGGGCGACGGCTTGGCTGGCGAGTAGCAGCCCGCCGGTGAAGGCTCCACCGATCAGGGCTGCAGTGGGCAGTGAAGACCGTGCGGGCAGGGCGCGACGGCAGGCGGCCGCGGCGGCCACAGCGAGGGCGATGAAGGCCAGCGCGGCGATGGCGCGCAGGTAGGTCTGTCCGATGATCGCGTTGTCGTGCGCGGCGAGCCAGGTGGGTTGGCTGGCGGCGGTGACGTCGCCACCGGGTGGCATCGGGAACGCGGCGGCGGCGGCGACGGTGAGGGTGGTGAACGCGGCGCCAGATAGCGGCAGATACCGCTCCCAGCCCGAACCACTGGTCGGGTAGTGCATGAGGTCCTCCAAACGGCGATGAGCAGTGGGTCTCACCGTCCCCCTCTGCGGTAGGTCCGGTCGTCTGTCCGGGTGCTACTTCACATGGATGCGAGACGGATGACTACCGCGGTCGGGTACGCCTGCAGGTAGACAACGAGTCGGCCCGAAGGCGGATGCGGGGAGCCGGCTCGGGACTACCGTTTGATGGTGGCTTCGTTGGTTCCGGTCTGGTCACCGCCACGGCGTTGGGACGCGATCTTGGCGGTAGTGCTGGTGGCGGTCGGCGAGTCCCAGGTATGGGCGCGATGGACTGCGGGGGGTGTCGGCGCCGTCCCGGATGGCCATCGGTGGGCGCGCGCCGTGCTCATTGTCGGCTTCGTCGC
Organism: Pseudonocardiaceae bacterium; assembly: GCA_025924655.1. GTDB lineage: Bacteria > Actinomycetota > Actinomycetes > Mycobacteriales > Pseudonocardiaceae. Next base: position 1,110 of record JAICHZ010000304.1, read on the forward strand.
CCCCTTGGCGTGGCGGCGCGTCCGGCCGCTGTCGGTGGTAGCGATCATCGGCGCCGCAATCGCTGTGCAGCTGTTGTTGGTGGCGCCGTATGTGCCGTTCCTGCCTGGGTTGCTCCCTCTTGCGGTGGCGAACTACACCGCGGCCGCGTACTCGCAGCGCTGGCGAGTCGCCGGCCTGGTCGTGGTGCTCGCCGTGGAAGCAGTTATCTACGCCAAGGTCCCAGAGGAGCGGGTGGGTGGCGAAGTGCTGTTCGCGCTGTTCGTGTTGGTCGGCACCTGGATTGTCGGCGACGTCGTCCGTGCTCGGCTGGGACGGGCCGAGCAGACGGTTGAGGCGGTCAAGACGCGGGCCGCCCAGAGCCAGGCCGCGGCGACCGCGGTGCTCGCCGAGGAGCGGGTTCGGATCGCTCGCGAGCTGCATGACGTGATCGCACACAGTGTCAGCGTCATGGGAGTGCAGGCTGGCGCCGCCCGCACACTGATCGACACCAATCCGGGCGCGGCGCGCGAGGCGCTGCTCAGCGTCGAGGCAACCGCGAGATCCTCCGTCAGCGAGCTGCAGCGACTACTCGCCGTCCTGCGCGAGCAAGGCGATGCACCCTCCGACCGCGCCCCGCAACCCGGCCTGACCCAGCTGCCGGCATTGGTCACCGGGATCCGGGCTGCCGGGCTGCCGGTGGACTTGACCATGACCGGCACGCGAACGCTGCCGGCAGGCGTTGATGTCGCCGCCTACAGAATTGTGCAGGAGGCGTTGACCAACGCCCTCAAACATGCCAGGGCACCGACCACGGTGACGGTCCAGTGCAGCGCAACAGCGGTTCGGATCGAGATCCGGGACAGCGGCCCGGGACCCCTCGGCAAGCTCCCTCATGGAGGACACGGGCTGATCGGCATGCGCGAACGAGCCCAGCTCTACGGAGGCACCTTGCATGCCGGGCCGAGTCCCGGCGGCGGGTTCGGCGTCTTGGCCTGCCTGCCCCTCACCAAGGACTCGATGTCGTGATCAAGGTCCTTGTCGCCGATGATCAGGGCCTGGTCCGCGGTGGGTTCCGGGCCATCCTGGCCGGACATCCAGACATCGAGGTCGTCGCCGGGGCTGGCACAGGCACCGAGGCCGTAAGGCTGGCCGCCGCTACCGGCGCGGATGTCGCGCTCGTCGACGTCCGCATGCCGGAGATGGACGGCATCGAAGCAACCCGACGCATCACCGCCTCCGGCGGCGGCTGTCACGTGCTGATCCTGACCACCTTCGACATCGACGAGCACGTCTACGACGCCTTCCGCGCCGGCGCCGCGGGATTCCTGCTCAAGACCGTTTCTCCCGAAGACCTGGTGTCCGCCGTGCGCGCGGTGAAGGACGGGGACGCATTGTTGTCCCCCGCGATCACCCGCCGGCTCATCGAACGCTTCGTGACCGCGCCGGAGCCCACCAACGATCACCGGCTCGAGACGCTCACCGATCGGGAGCTGGAGGTGCTGCGCCTCATTGCCCAGGGGCTGTCCAACACTGAGATCGCGGCCGCGCTCTTCGTCAGCCACGGCACCGTCAAGACCCACGTTGGACGGATCCTCACCAAACTCAGTCTGCGCGACCGGGTTCAAGCCGTGGTCCTCTCATACGAGACCGGGCTGATCCGACCTGGCGAAACCTCGTCGTGACCCCAAGAAGCAGAGCGCTGATCGCTGGACGACGTAAGGCTCTGCGGCTGAATCCCCCGGGGCGATCCGAAACCGACCAGCACGGTCTCCCCGGGGCGGGGCACCAAGGGCCGCTTCGTGGCGAAGCGTCGGGCGTTCCGCTTGCCCAGGGCCCGTGCGAGCGTCAAAACTCAATTCGGGCACTAGCGTGGCCGGTGCCCGGTTGCCCACGCCCGGTCCACAGGAGGCTGCAGATGCTCGAATCACGGGGGCAGGTCGAGATCGCCCGGACGCCGGAGGATGTGTTCGACTACCTCGCTGACATGCGAAATGAGCCCAACTGGCTCCCGGGCGCAGCCGACGTGCACGCGACGTCAGACGGCGCGATCGGTCCCCGCAGCACTTTTGAGGGGACCTACGCACGCGCCGGGACTGTCCGGTGCGTCATCAGCGAGTACGACCGACCTCACCGGCTGACGATTCATGGTGAAGCGAAAGGAATGACGTTCGACGACGACATCACGCTCACCGGCACTGACAGTGGGACGCAGCTGCTGGCCGTGATGCGCACGACACCCAAGGGCTTATTCAAGCTGGCTGCCCCGATGATGGGCCGTGTGATCGACAAGCAGTTCCAGTCGAACTGGGATCAGTTGCGCGTCGTCCTCGAGCGCTGATTGTCGCGGTCGGCGATGGCCCGTTGCCTTGACCGTCCAGCCACCCGTCGCTCCGTTTCCAGGTCCTCCGCCGGCAATCGTGCGAGCTGTGGGTGAAGTCAGCCGCTGGTCGCGGCGGATAGACCAGCCTATGGCGACGAAGTCAAGGGGCTTGGTTTTGTTGATTTGTGTAGGGGAAGTGGGCTCGTCGGGTTCGCCGGCGGGCTGGTTTGGTGTGCGGGGGTGCGCTGTTGGCGTGTGGCCGGGGGCCTCGCGGCCGTCTCGTGCCCTACGTAGCGTGCCACAGCATCCGCAGCAACATCCCGTATATCGCTGCCCCGGACGGCGACGACGCGCTCGGCGGCATCGCGTCGGCGACGGCGATGACCCTGGCCATCTCCTGGCTGGTGATGATTCGCGGATCGAATCGCGGAGCCCGGATCGCGTCGAACCGGTCAGGCGGCTGCCAACAGTCGATCCCGCGGCCGGGGAGGAACACCGCGAACTGCTTGATCGTATTGCGTCGCTGCCACACAGTCCCCGGGGCGCGGTCGGCGGGTCGAGGAACGCGTCGACCATCTCGACGGTCTGCACCCGCGGATCGGTGGGAAAGGAGGCGATGTGGCAGGACAGCAGCCGGTACTTCCGAACCGCGTCCTCGGGGAGCAGATAGCCGAGCGAGCGCTTGAAGGTGACGAACTCTTCGAACAGGCGCGCCCACGAGCCTGCGAAACTGCGATCAGCAGTATCGGGCACCTCCAACGCTAGGGCACGCAGACGCTCGACATCGACCCGCAAGTACGACTTGGTCGACTCGATGCCCGCGTGGCCGAGTACGGCGCCGACGGCCGGGTAGGACGTTGCGTCGGCCAGCATGGTCGCGGCCAGGGAGTGTCGCAGGGCGTGCGGCCCGTGTCGACGGCCAGTCACCTCGATACCG
>JAICHZ010000305.1 GCA_025924655.1 Pseudonocardiaceae bacterium
AGGGGCTGCTGGGAGCGATGGGGCCAATGTGACGCGGGCTGTCAACGGCCCGCGAGCTCGATGATCGGGTACTCGGGCTGCCACATCGCCTGATGCACCTGCCGGACTGGGTTCTTCACGGGCACCTGCGCCAGCCCCTGCTCGGCCGCGGCGACCGCGACCGCGACAGCTACAGCGGCCGAGACGGTGCGTAGGTCCGCGATCGGCGGGAGCAACGGCGCCCCGGGAGCGGTGGCGTCCGACAGCCGGGCAACGGCGTCCGCGGCCGCGGCGATCATTGGTTGGTTGATCCGCCGGGCACGCGCCACCGTGACGCCGAGGCCGAGTCCGGGGAAGACCAGGGCGTTGTTGGCCTGGGCGATGCGATGGGTGATCCCGCCGCGGACGACCGGCGGGAACGGGCTGCCGGTGGCGACCAACGCCCGGCCGCCGGTCCAGCGGATCAGGTCCTCGGGCCGCGCTTCACATTTCGATGTCGGGTTAGACAGCGGCATGATGATCGGCCGCTGTGTGTGCGCGGCCATCTCCCTGATGATGGTTTCGGTGAACGCGCCGGCCTGCGCCGAGGTGCCGATGAGCATGGTGGGCCGCGCCGCTGCCACGACGTCGGCGAGGGTGACCGTGGTGCCCGCACCGGTGGACCAGCCGGCCACCTCCGCCGTGCTCCGCGCGTACGGGAGCTGGAAGTCACGCAGGTTGGGTGTGTCATCGACCAGCAGACCCCGGCTGCCCAGCGCGTAGAACCGCGCGGTGGCCTCCGCGCGGGACAGTCCTTCGCGGATCATGGCATCGAGCATCATGTCGGCGATGCCCAACCCGGCGGTGCCGGCGCCGTAGATGACCACCCGCTGGTCGCGTATCCGGGTCCCCGCCGCCCGGACGGCGGACAACGCCGCGGCGAGCACGACCGCGGCGGTGCCCTGCAGGTCGTCGTTGAAGGTGCACACCTGGTTGACGTACTTGGTCAGGATGCGTCGCGCGTTGCCGGTGGCGAAGTCCTCCCAGTGCAGCATCGCGTTCGGAAAGAGCCTGGTGGCGGCGGTGACGTAGGCGTCGATGAGATCGTCGTAGCGCTGGTCGCGGACCCGGGCGTGCCGGGCACCCAGGTACGTCTCCTCATCGAGTAGCGCGACGTTGTCGGTGCCAGTGTCGAGCACCACCGCCAGCACCCGGTGTGGGTGGATGCCCGCCGCGGCGGTGTAGACCGAGAGCTTGCCGATCGCGATCTCGATGCCGCCCACGCCCTGGTCGCCGATGCCCAGGATGCCCTCCGAGTCGGTAGCCACGATCAGGTCGACGTCCTGGGCGCTCATGCCACAGTTGCGCAGGGACGCCTCCACGTCCCCGGGCCGGTCGACAGACAGGAACACCCCGTGCGGGCGCCGGAACTCATAGCTGAACCGCTCGATCGCCAGCCCGACCGTCGGGGTGTAGACCACCGGCAGCATCTCCTCGATGTGCTCGCACAGCAACCGGTAGAACAGCACCTCGTTGCGGTCCCGCAGATTGGTCAGATAAACCCAGCGGCGCAGATCGTCGACCTGCGCGCGGTACTGGCCGTAGACCCGCCGCACCTGCCCGTCCAACGTGCTCACAGCGGTGGGCAGCAGGCCGGTCAGCCCCAAGGCCTCGCGTTCTTCGAGGGTGAATGCCGTGCCGCGGTTGATCGTCGGGCTGGTGAGCACGGCGTGGCCCCTCGCGTGGATGCGCGCTACCACGCCGTCAGCGGTCGCCATGAGCTCATATGGCGGCGGGTGCATGCACCTCATCCTCGTCGTCCGCAACCAGCGTGGCTCCAGTATTTCTAAAAGCGACGTTTGTTGACTAAATGATCAACCGTGTTCTATCATGGTGATCGTGGCGGTCGGAGTGCAGCCCGACGCCGGACTCGCCGAGCTGATCGCGCTGTATTACCGGCTGGTTCCGGCTGAGGAGCTGAGCACCGCCGCACCCGCAGAACTCGCGGCAGCCGTCCAGTCGCATCTGGCCCTGGCCGCGGACCGGGTGCCCGGGCGGGCACTGGTTCGGCTGCTCAACCCCACCCTTGCCGAGCACGGCTGGAGTTCCCCCGACACGGTGGTGCAGATCGTCACCGATGACATGCCCTACCTGGTGGACTCGGTGGTCGCCGAGCTAGCCCGCAGCAAACTCTCGGTGCGGCGCCTCGTGCATCCGATCGTCGTGGTCCGCCGCGATCTCACCGGAACCCTGCAGGAGGTCATCACCGGCGCCAACCCAGCCGAGGCGCCCACCGATGCGCTGGTCGAGTCGTGGATGTATGTCAACGTCGATCGCATCACCGATCCCGACTGGGCCCGCCAGGTGCAGCAGCGGCTGCTGACCGTGCTCACCGATGTGCGTGAAGTCGTCGAGGACACCGAGGCGATGATCGGCGCTGCATGTGCCCTGGCTGACGCACTGGACGCGACCCCGCCGCCGCTGCCGGCTCAGGAGGTAGCCGAAGGCACGGCCCTGTTGCGCTGGCTGGCCGACGGACATTTCATTTTTCTCGGCTACCGCCGCTACGAGCTGGTCTGGAAATCGACCGATGACCCGGCGGACGGCACAGCGCCCGCGCTGCGGGCGATGCTCGGGTCCGGGCTCGGTGTGCTGCGCAGGGACAGCGTTGCCGCCAAGGGCCTGCGCACCGGACCAGACGTCGACCCGCTGGCCCGCAATCTGCTGGTGCTGACCCAGGCTAGTGCGCCCGCCACCGTCTACCGGCCGGTCTACCCGCACTACATCGGGGTCAAGATCTTCGACGAGGGTGGCGCGGTCACCGGGGAGCATCGCTTTCTGGGGGTGCTAGGCACCACCGCGCTGCACGCGGACGTGCTGGGAGTCCCGGTGATAGGTCGCCGGGTCCGTGAGGTGATCCGTCGCGCCGGTGTCCCTTTCGACTCCTACTCGGGGCAGCGGATGGTGGAGGTGCTCCAGACCTACCCGCGGACCGAGCTGTTCTCCACCGACGTGGATTCGCTGTACCAGACGGTGACCGGGGTGCTGTCCCTGGCGCAGCGGCGCACGGTGCGGCTGTTCTGTCGGCGTGATCCCTACGGCCGGTTTTTCTCCTGCCTGGTCTACCTGCCGCGCGATCGCTACACCACCGCCGCGCGCCTGGCGATGCAGGACGTGCTGATGCGCGATCTACACGGCACTGACCTGACCTACAGCGCGCAGATCGGCGAGTCCGTGCACGCGCGGGTGCACTTCACCGTGCACACCGACCCTGATGATGCTGGCGTGCCGCCGGCACCTGACGTCGACGCGATCACCGAACGCCTTGAGGACGCCGTCCTTACCTGGGATGACCGGCTAGTCGACGCTGCTTCGACGAGCGGAGCAGCCACGGCGGAGCTTGTGCAGCGTTATCTGGCGGCTTTCCCGCAGGCATACAAGGAAGACTTCGACGCCACCACCGCCCTGGCCGACATCTCCCGGCTGGAGGCGCTGGCCGCACCGGATGGTCTGGACTTGTGCTTTGGCATCCCGGAGGGCGGCGAGCCGGGGGAACGGCGGTTCAAGCTCTACCTGGCGGGGCAGCGGATCACCCTGTCCCAGGTGCTGCCGGTGCTGCAGCAGCTGGATGTCGAGATCGTCGACGAGCGGCCCTACCAGGTAATCCGCGGCGACACGGTGCACTGCTGGATCTACGACTTCGGGCTACGGCTGGACGCCACGCTGCTGCAACAGCTGGCCGGTCAGGCCGTCGAGGACGTGGCGCGACGGTTCGGCGAGGCGTTCGTGGCGGGCTGGCGCGGCGACTGCGAGGTGGACCGCTTCAACGCCCTGGTGTTGCGCGCCGGGCTGGACTGGCGCCAGGTCGCGGTGCTGCGCGGCTACGTCGGCTACCTGCGGCAGGTCCAGAGCCGATACAGCCAGCACTATGTCGAGGAAGTGCTGCTTGCGCACACCGGCATCGCCGCTGCGCTGGTCGGCCTGTTCGAGGCCCGTTTCGATCCGGCGCTGGATGGCGCGACTCGAGACATCAGGCACGACGAGCTGGCGGTGCAGACCACCAGGATGATCGACGAGGTGGCTGGGCTGGACGCCGATCGCATCCTGCGCGGCCTGTTCACCCTGGTGCGCGCCACGTTGCGGACCAACTACTACATCCGTGACGCCGACGGTGACCGTAGGCACTATCTGGCGCTCAAACTCGACCCGGGGGCGGTGCCGGAGCTGCCCCAGCCGCGGCCGGCGTTCGAGATTTTCGTCTGCTCCCCCCGGGTGGAGGCCGTGCATGTGCGCTTCGGCCCGGTCGCCCGTGGTGGGCTGCGCTGGTCGGATCGCCGGGAGGACTTCCGCACCGAGGTGCTCGCCTTGGCCAAGGCGCAGACGGTG
>JAICHZ010000306.1 GCA_025924655.1 Pseudonocardiaceae bacterium
CAACCGCCCACCCCCCCAACTCGCCAGCCCTGCTAGGCGCTGCCACCGCCCAAGCTCGCGCCGGCCCGGCCAGTGGCGCCAGCCGCCGTGTACTCGACCGCACCGACGTTCTGCTCGACCAAAAGGTCCGTGCTGTCGAGTACACGGCAAGGAGCGGCGTGCACTGAGGTTAGGACGGTGTCGAGGACGACGATGGCGCCTGACTTGTCCAGGGGGTCGTTGCCGTTGCCGCATTTGGGGGACTGCACGCACGACGGGCAGCCCGACGGGCACTCGCAGGCGGCGATGGCGTCGCGGGTCGCGGTCAGCCAAGGTGTTAGCGCGGCGTGGCCCCGATCGGCGAACCCGGCACCGCCGGGGTGCCCGTCATGGACGAAGACCGTCGGTTCACCGGTGTCGGCGTGCCGCGCGGTGGAGACGCCACCGATGTCCCACCGATCGCAGGTGGCGACCAGCGGTAGCAGGCCGATCGCGGCGTGCTCGGCGGCGTGCAGCGCTCCGGGCCATGCGGCACACGGCAACCCGGCGGCGTCGAGTAAGTCCTCGGAGACGGTGAACCAGACCGCCCTGGTTCGCAGCGTCGAGGGCGGCAGCTCCAATGCCACCGCGTCGAGGACCTGGCCCGACGGCAACCGCCGCAGGTAGCCCACCACTTGCGAGGTCACTTCCACCTCGCCCAACGTCACAGAGACCCCACCGCAACGCCGCTGGTCCAGCGTCGATACCACACAGATGTCCGTCGTTACCCGAGCCGAGGTGTGCCACTGCGGCTCCTCGGGATGGACCAGGGCGACGCCGCAGTCCAGGTCCAACTCGTCGACCACGAAGGAGTCACCTCGATGCAGGTACACCGCTCCCGGGTGCACCGCGGTGCAGGCCGATCCCGGGTCGACGGTGCCGAGCAGGCGACCGGTGTCAGCCTCCACCACCGCCACCGGATGCCCACCCGAGCCGCGAATGTCCACCCCTGGATGCGGGCGCTGGCGTGCGGCGGCCCAGAACCAGCCGCCGGACCGGCGCCGCAGCAGCCCTTCGGCGACCAGGTCGGCGACCACGGACCGGGCCACGTCGCCACCCAGGGAATCGACGCAGGCGTCGGTCAGCGGCAGCTCGGCTGCCGCGCAGGTCAGCTGCGGGCGCAATACATAGGGATTCGTCGGGTCCAACACGGTGGTCTCGATCGCCGCGCCGAGCAGGGCGGCGCTGTGGTGCACCAGGTAGGTGTCCAACGGATCATCCCGGGCGACGAACACCACCAGCGCTCCCGATCCGGCCCGGCCGGCCCGCCCGGCCTGCTGCCAGAACGATGCCCGGGTACCGGGGTAGCCGGCCAGCACCACCGCGTCGAGCCCGGTGATGTCCACACCCAGCTCCAGCGCGTTGGTCGAGGCGACCCCGAGCAGCTCCCCGGAGTCCAGCGCGGTCTCCAAGGCGCGGCGCTCCTCGGGGAGGTAACCCGCCCGGTAGGCGGCGACCCGGGAGGCGAGGTCGCCTGCCGAAGCGGCGGACAGCGCCCGCTGGGCTCCCAGCGCGGTCAGCTCGGCGCCTCGCCGGGAGCGGACGAACACCAGGGTACGGGCACCCTCGATCACCAGGTCGGCCAGCATCCGGGCGGCCTCCGCACCCGCCGAGCGGCGCACCGGCGCCCCGTTCTCACCGGTCAGCTCGTCGAGCAGCGGCGGTTCCCACAGCGCGATGGTGCACTCACCGCACGGCGAGCCGTCGTCGGTGACGGCTACAGTGTCCAAGCCGGTGAGCCGGGACGCCGAGACGGCCGGGTCGGCGACCGTCGCCGACGCGAGCACGAACACCGGATGTGCGCCGTAGCGGGCCGCGACCCGCCGCAACCGGCGCAGCAGCAGCGCGACGTGCGAGCCGAAAACCCCGCGGTAGGCGTGGCACTCGTCGATCACCACAAAGCTCAGCCGCCGCAGCAGGCGCGCCCACCGGTCGTGCCGGGCGAGCAGGCCGTGGTGCAGCATGTCCGGGTTGGTGAACACCCACCGGGCGTGTGCGCGCACCCAGTCCCGCTGCGCCATCGCGGTGTCACCGTCGAAGCTGGCCGGCCGCACCCCGGGTAGGTCCAGCGCGGTCACCGCCCGGATCTGGTCAGCGCCCAACGCCTTGGTCGGAGCCAGATACAGCGCGGTGGCCTGCTGGTCAGCCAGCAGGTGGGTGAGCACCGGCAGCTGGTAGGCCAGCGACTTGCCCGACGCAGTGCCGGTGGCGACCACGACGTGGCGGCCCGCCCGAGCCAGCTCGGCGACGGCGACCTGGTGCCCCCACGGCGCCGTCACACCCGCCGCGATGAGCGACTCGCGCAGCCGGTCGGGGACCCAGTAGGGCCACGTCACCACGATTCCCGCCCGGGCGGGAATCGTGGTGACGTGCCGCAGCGGCGACTCGCCCGCAAAGCCACCCTTGGGCTCACCGGCCACGCCACCGGCGGTGGCCGGACTGCCAGCTCCGCCAGCGGTGGCCGGACTGCCAGCTCCGCCAGCGGTAGCGAGCAGCCGCTGCAACAGCATCTGCCCGCGCCCGTCGCAGTGCGTCACCGTCCCGCCTCCCGTCCCCACATCCTCGCCCCGCACGCTAACGCCTCAACAGCCCTCCTGCTCCCGAACTCCACAGCAGAGCTGCGCAGGCGAGCGCGGACAGCTCTGCTGTGGAGTTCGGGACACTGAGCGCGGTCGGACGAGGCCGCAGCGGACACCGGGCGAGGTGAGCAGCGGCGGCATGCCTAGACTGGTCGGCCGTGGCGCTGTCTTACGGGGCGGCCCAGTTGGTGCACTGCACGGAAACCATGGAGGGCCGATGTCCCGGTTTATCCTCGCCCAGGGCGGGGGTCTCGACCTGAGCGGGGGTGACTACACCGTCGTCGGTGTGGTTGCCGTTGTCGCTCTCGCCGCGCTGGTCGTCGGTGGCGTGCTGATGCGGGAGGTACTGGCCGCCGGTCAGGGCACCGCGCGCATGCAGGACATCGGCCGGGCGGTGCAGGAGGGTGCATCGGCGTACCTGAACCGTCAGTTCAAGACACTGTCCGGGTTCGCCGCGGTGGTCTTCCTGCTGCTGTTCGCGTTGCCCGCCGAGGACCTCGGTGAACGGATCGGTCGCTCCATATTCTTCCTGGCCGGGGCGCTGTTCTCGGCGTCGATCGGCTATCTCGGCATGTGGTTGTCCACTCGGGCGAACATCCGGGTCGCGGCGGCGTCCAATGAGGCAGGTGGCCGCGAGCGGGCGATGCGGATCGCGTTTCGCACCGGCGGTGTGGTCGGCATGTTCACCGTCGGCCTGGGACTGTTCGGCGCGTCGCTAGTAGTGCTGGTCTACGCCGGGCACGCCCCCCGGGTGTTGGAAGGCTTCGGTTTCGGCGCCGCGCTTCTCGCGATGTTCATGCGGGTCGGCGGCGGCATCTTCACCAAAGCCGCCGACGTCGGTGGTGACCTGGTCGGCAAGGTCGAGGCCGGCATCCCCGAGGACGACCCACGCAACGCCGCCACCATCGCCGACAACGTCGGCGACAACGTGGGTGACTGCGCCGGCATGGCCGCCGATCTGTTCGAGTCGTATGCGGTGACGCTGGTCGCGGCGCTGATCCTGGGCACCGCGGCGTTCGGTCTCAAAGGCCTGTTGTACCCCCTGATCGTGCCGGCGATCGGCGTGGTGACCGCGGTGATCGGCGTGTACGTCACCAAAGGCCGGGTCGGCGAACCGGGGCTGCGCGCGATCAACCGCTCCTTCTACATCGCTGCGACGATCTCCGCGGTGGCCTGTACGGTGGCCGCCTTCCTCTACCTGCCCAGCACCTTCGGCGCACTCGCCGGTATCAGCCAGATCGACGGTCAGCCGCTCGATCAGGTGGTTGGCAGCCCGGCAGTGATAGCAGCGGTCGCCGTGATCATCGGCATCGTGCTGGCCGGGGTCATCCTGTGGCTCACCGGCTACTTTACCGGTACCGAACACCGGCCGGTCCGCGACGTCGGCACCAGTTCGCTGACCGGTGCCGCGACGGTGATCCTGTCCGGCCTGTCGATCGGGTTCGAGTCGGCGGTATACACCGCCCTGGTCATCGCCGGCGCGGTGTACGCGGCATTCCTGCTCTCCGGAACGGTCACCGTCGCGCTCTTCGCGATCGCGCTGGCCGGCACCGGCCTGCTCACCACCGTCGGTGTGATCGTCGCGATGGACACCTTCGGTCCGGTCAGCGACAACGCCCAGGGCATCGCTGAGATGTCCGGTGACGTCAAGGGCGAAGGGGTGGCCACCCTCACCGAGCTCGACGCGGTGGGCAACACCACCAAGGC
>JAICHZ010000307.1 GCA_025924655.1 Pseudonocardiaceae bacterium
AGTCCCCCATCTCGGTCGCCAGGTTCTGGGCGTCAGTGAGCGCCTTGAGTGCTTGGCGGTCGAACAGCGGAGCGGCCACCGTGGAACCGGTAGCCGAGGGCAGCCGCTGGGTGATGGCTTCCAGCTCCGCTCGCACCGCGGCGGCGTCGGCACCCACCGCCGCCAGCAGCGGCGCCGCGATGCCGTCGCCTTGCGCAAGCAACGCCCCGAGCAGGTGCGCCGATGTCACGTCGGGGTTGCCGGCCATCGACGCGGCCTGCACCGCCGAGGAGATCGCGGCTTGCGTCTTGGTCGTGGGGTTGAAGGAGTCCATTGTCGAAGCGTTCCCTCCGCACTGACGTCTTGCATCGTCTGCTGGGTTAACGCGAGAAAAGTTGAGTCTGTTCCGCTCAAGTACCGCGCACGGTAAATTGCCGCGGGTTCAATTGCCAACAGCACACTGTAACACCTTGTGCACGCAACGTCACATTACCTTCATTCACGACTTCCCCTTTTGGCTTTACTGAAGGCTGTAGATCAACCCAAAGTCACTGATCTACACTCGAAGGAGCGATCGAAGAAGGTCGTGGCGGATGACGGTAGGGTTCCGGAACCCTCAGGACGTTCGCATCCCCCGCGACGGGTCCACTGCTCGCCATCGACCCTGGAGAAGACGCTCCCGGACCATGACAGCCGACGCCGTGCGGAGCACAATGCCGCCGCCCGACCGCCAGCCGCACCGCAATGGTACGGCTGCGATCATGGTGCGCCTGCTCCGGCAGAGCTACGCCGAGGTCGCGCCGCGCGCCGAGGAAGCCACCCGGTTCTTCTACGCGATGTTGTTCGCGATCGCTCCGGACACTCGCGAGCTGTTCGCGGCGAACATGGAGGTGCAGCGCAGCCGGTTCTGGCGCGCTCTGGTGCACATCGTGCAGAACTTCGACCGCCCGGACGAACTGGTGCCGTTCCTGCACCAGCTAGGCCGCGACCACCGCAAGTTCGGGGTGCTCGAGCAGCACTACGACGCGATGGGGACCGCTCTGGTGACCTCGCTGAAGCAGTACGCGGGTGCCGCGTGGACCCCGCAGGTGGAGAAGGCGTGGAGCGACGCCTATGGCCTGATCGCCAAGACGATGCAGGAGGCAGCCCAGGCGGAGCCCGGTCCCGCTTGGTGGACCGCGCGGGTCGTCGATCACCACCGGCTGACCTGGGACCTGGCGGTCGTTCGGGTCAATCCCGACCGGCCGGTGCCGTACCGGCCTGGGCAGTACGTCGGCGTCGAGGTGCCGCAGCGGCCCCGGCTGTGGCGTTACCTGTCTCCGGCGAACGCTCCCCGCCCGGACGGGTCGATCGAGTTTCACGTTCGCGCGGTGCCGGGTGGCTCGGTCAGCCGGTCGATCGTCGGCCACACCCAGGTCGGTGACACCTGGCGGATCGGCGCTCCGATGGGTCTGCTGACGGTGGACCGGGGATCAGACCGGGACGTCGTGATGGTCGCCGGCGGCACCGGAACGGCGCCCATGCGCGCGATCCTCGAGGAACTCAGCCGGTGGGGAGACAATCCGGAGGTGACGATGTTCGCCGGCGGCCGGACCCGCGCCGATCTCCACGACCTGGACACACTCACCGCGCTGGCCGCCACAAATCCGTGGCTGAAAGTGATCCCGGTGGTGGAGTCGTACCCGAGAATGGTGGGGATGGAGCACGGGACACTGGCCGATGTGGTCACCCGCTTCGGCGCCTGGCCGGACCGCGATGTGCTGGTCTGCGGCTCTCCGGCGATGATCAGGGCCACCGTCTCGCGGATGCTGGTCGCCGGCACCGCGCTCGACCGGATCACCTACGACCCGTTCACCCTGGACTAGTCGGGCGCTGGACTAGTTGGGCGCTGGACTAGTTGGGCGCTGGACTAGTTGGGCGCTGGACTAGTTGGGCGCTGGACTAGTTGGGCGCTGGACTAGTTGGGCGCTGTCAACGACTAGGGCGCCAGATCACCAGGGCGGTTTCGGTGCCAGGGGGCAGCGGGACTAGATCGCGACGGTAGGAGGCGTGCACGTTTGCCGCGGCCTGCTCGGCGAGCGCTTGTGCCTGGGCCAGCTCAGTGCGCGCCTGCTCCAGCTCAGCAGCCAACTCGGCCAACCGGGAGCGCAGCGCATCGACCTGGTTCTCCAGGTCGATGATCCGCTTGATCCCGGCCAGATTGACGCCATGGTCCTGGGACAGCCGCTGCACCTCTTGCAGCATCGCGATGTCGCGCGCCGAATAGCGGCGGCCACCCCCGGCACTACGACCGGGCGACACCAGGCCCAACCGGTCGTAGCTGCGCAGGGTTTGGGCGTGCAGCCCGGCCAGCTGGGCGGCAACGGAGATCACGAAGACCGGGGTGTCCTGATCCGCACCCGGTGGCGTCGGGGGAATCATCGCGCCGCTCCTGGCTGCTGTGCGCGAGCGAACAGCTCTGCCCGCGGGTTCTCCCCGGCAGTGGCCTGCGCGTAAGCCTCCAACGCGGCCTTCGCTTCCCGGTCCAGCTTGGTGGGAACCGCGACCTGCAGGGTCACCAGCAGGTCACCAGTGCGCCCGTGCCGCCCGGCGATGCCTTTGCCGCGCACCCGCAGGGTGCGACCGTTGGCGGTGCCGGCCGGGACCTTGAGCTTCACGGTGCCGTCGGAATCGGGCCCATCCATGGTGGGCACGGTCAGCGTGGTGCCCATCACCAGCTCGGGGAACGACACCGGCACCGTCACGGTGAGGTCATCACCCGAGCGCCCGAACACCGGGTGCGGGGTGACATGCACCAGCACGAACAGATCACCTGCGGGGGCGCCACGCATTCCCGGCTCCCCTTGGCCGGCCAGCCGGATGCGCTGACCGTCGGCGACCCCGGCGGGGATCCGCATGGTCAGGCTGCGGGATCGGTTGGACACTCCCCGACCGCCGCACTCGGTGCACGGGTCTTCGATGATCCGGCCGGTGCCGCGGCAATCCCGGCACGGTTCCGACAGCGCGAACGCGCCTTGGCTGCGGGTCACCAGTCCGGTGCCGCCACAGACCGGGCAGACCCGGGGGACCGTACCGGCCCGAGCCCCGGACCCGCCGCAACTGCCGCAGCTGGCCGGGCTGGCGATCCGCAGCGGCACGGTGGCACCGTGGACCGCCTCAGCGAAGTCGATCCGCAGCTCAGTCTCGACGTCGGTACCGCGCCGAGGCCGGCTGGCCCCGGCACCCGGCGCACCGCCGCGGTTGGCGAACAACCCGCCGAGCAGGTCGCCGAGACCGCCCGCGTCACCGCCGCGACCGCCCGCCGCCCCGAACAGGTCACCGAGATCGAAGCCGCCGGGCGCGCCGCCTGCACCAAAGCCACCGCCGGGTCGGAAGCCGCCGTTGAACAGGCTGCGGGCCTCGTCGTACTGCTTGCGTTTCTCCGGATCCGACAGCACACCGTAGGCCTCGGACATCGACTTGAAACGTGCCTCGGCCTTCGCGTCACCGGGGTTGGCATCGGGGTGCAACTCTCGTGCCAGCTTGCGGTAGGCGCGTTTGATCTCGTCGGCGGACGCGGTGGAGGAGACACCCAGCTCCGCATAAAAATCCTTCTCAATCCATTCCCGGGCGCTCACCGGACACCTCCTCCCTCATCATTGTTCAATCTTCCTGCAGTTGTTCGTCTGGACTGGGCGATACCTCGGTGTCCGGGAACGTCACGGCTGCCTCCGCGTCAGTCACCGCCACCATCGCTGGGCGCAGCACTCGCTCCCCGAAGCGGTAGCCGGGGCGCAGTACTGCGGTCACGGTCGGCTCGGAGACGTCCGCAGCGGTGCTGTGCTGCACGGCTTCGTGAACCGCCGGGTCGAAGACTTCCCCGACCGCTCCGAACGGTTCCAAGCCCTGCGCCTGCAGTGCCGCTACCAACTTGTCCGCAACAGCCTTGAACGCCCCGGACAGGTCACCGTGTTCCTGCGCCCGCTCGATGTCGTCGAGCACGGTGAGCAGCTGACTGGTCACCTGCGCCTTGGCAACGTCGATCACCAGCTGGCGGTCTCGCTCCACCCGACGGCGGTAGTTGCTGTACTCGGCGGTGATCCGCTGCAGATCACCGGTCCGCTCGTCTAGCTGAGCCTGCAATGCCTCGACCTCGGCTGCGCTAGCGGCTGCACCGGGGTCTGCCTCATCGACGTGCACGCCGCCACCGGCGGCCTGCTCGGCCGCCGGTGGGACCCGAACCTTACCCGTCACCGGATCGATCCTCCGCTTGTCTCGCACCACGACTCTGGGCTCCTCACCAGCGGCGCCATCGCCGAAGGTGCCATCCCCGTGTCTCACTTC
>JAICHZ010000308.1 GCA_025924655.1 Pseudonocardiaceae bacterium
AGCGCGAGTACGGCATCAAGCCGTTTTCCGCCATGCTCGGCGCGCTGAAGGTAAAGCCTAACGTGGAAGTAAGCATCAGCGTTCCGCACCCCTGACAGCGGTACTTTGCGCGGCCACTCATTCTTGCCAACCACTGGCAAATGAGTGGCCGTCAATGCTGAAGGCATGTCCGAAGCTCGCAGGACCAAGCCCATGGATACCCACGAGGGTGTGTGTTGCGTTCGGATCACTGCGTCACCGACTGCGGTGGGGTACGCGGATCGAGCGCCCCCAGCACTAGCCTTTTGCGAAGCCACCACGGGGACGCGGCGAACAGCGCGCCCATCGCGGCGGCGCTACCTGCGACGTCCTCGCGGCCGGTGAGGTAGGTCCAGCGGTGTCGCTCCGGCAGCGCAAAGAATACGTCGAAGAACTCCGGAACCAGGCGAGGTGGGAAGCGCAGCAGCGACTCCAAACTGCGGCGCCGCAAGGTGTGCACCGCCAGCGCGGCCGGACTCCACACCGTCTGCCATGCGGCGATACCGGCGGCCGCGGAGCCACCACGTTGCAGCGCATCCCGCACTGCGGTGGCCACCCGAGGAGCCAGCTGCAGCGACGTGGCCACGCTGTAGCCGGTAGCCGGGTGCACCAACGGGCTCGCCGCCCCGAACGGGACCACTGGTCCGCGCCAATCCCCGGGCGCTGGTAGCGGTCGATCCACCGGGAAGCGCACCCGCTCCTCGTCGCCCGATGGCACCGTGATGCCGTGATGGGCCAACCTGGCGTGCAGCCGGCGACGCAGCACGCCTAGTCCGAACCCTGGCCGGCGGGCCAACGACGTCTCCTCGAGCAGCACCCGGCCCGACGTCACCGGCACCGCATAAAGGAACGTGGGCCATCCGGTCTCGCTGTGATGTGGTCGCCAGTCCATGAACAAGGCGCTGCCTGGCGTCACCAGATTTCGGGCAGCGTCGGCGTCGACCACCACACCCACCGCGGTCTGCTCTGCGGCAGTCCGGCGGGGGGAAGCGCCGAGCACCGAGCGCGGCGCACCGGTTGCGTCCAGCAGAATGGCAGCCCGCCGCTGGCCGCCATCGAAGTCCACGGTGACGCCTTTCGACTCCGGGCGGGCAGCTCGCACCCGACCCTTCAGCACTTTGACCGGTGCGGCCGCGAACCTGTCGCGTAGCACTGCGTTGTCCAGCACCACATAGTCCCAGCCCAGCCGGTGCTCCATCGTGCCGATGGCCGCACCGGAGCCGCTGCCCGCCACTGCTGCGTGTGCATCGGCGGGCAGCTCTGCCCGCCAGGAGCCATAGGTGGCCCGCCACGGCCGGTCCGGCGCAAGGTCCGCCAGCTCCGTGTCCAGCCCCAGCCGCGCGCAGGCTGCCGCCACCGCCCACCCTGCCGGGCCACCGCCGGCGACCAGCACATCGATCACCAATTCAGCCTACGGCTGCCGAGGACGGCGCAGCACGCGCTAGCGTGCACGCGGTGAGCCGGATCCGGGAGCTTGCCGGCGGTGGGCGCGCGGTGGAAGTCGAGCCCGAGCGACTCGCCGGGTTCCTGGAGCGGTTCGCCGCTGGGCATGGTGGGGCGCTGACCACCACGGTCACGCCGCAGCGGGTGAAGGTCGCTGCTGCTGACGGTGCTACAGCATCGATCCTGGTGCCCTTCGCACCCTTGGCGGCTCCCGGCGGGCAACGGACCGGGCTCGCCGCTGAGGAGCTGGTCGACCACCTCATGGTGCCGCGCACGGTCGGGCTGCTGCTGGTACGCCTCGGTGGCTACAGCGTCGGCATAGCCCGCGCCGGCGTGGTACTCACCTCCAGTACCGGCAGCCGGCTGGTGCACGGACGCTCCGCTGCAGGTGGGCGATCCCAGCAGCGGTTCGCCCGGCGCCGGGAGGGTCAAGCGCGAGTAGCGCTGCGGGCGGCGGCCGACACCGCGGCGCGGGTACTGCTACCTCGTGCCGGAGAGCTGGCCGCCGTCGTCCTCGGAGGGGATGCCGCGGCACTGCGTACCCTGGCTGCCGACCCACGCTTGGCCGCGTTATTAGAGCGCGCCGAGCCTCGGGTGCTGGAGGTCGCAGAGCCGCGCTGCGCAGTGCTCGACGAGGCTGCCCGAAGGGTTCGCTGCGTGGAAGTCCAACTTGAGCCGCCGCCGGCTTAGGGCCTGCCCCGGCCGGGGTCCTTTGATTGCCACCAGCACTGGCGTTTGATTGCCACCAGCACTGGCGTTCGGGAGGTTGAGAGCGCACAGATGGGGCGGGCGGCCCAAGGCATCCAGCGTAGGGGGCCGGTGCCCATGCCGTCCGCGGTCATGGCGGCACCGTAATCAGGGTGCAGCCGTCGGTAGTATGGGGTCGTGGTCGCGACAAGCTGATGCGCTGCCGGCCCTGCCCGCCACGGCGCGTGGGGAACCTATCCCTGCCAGCGACCACCTTTGGAGTCTCCGCAACGTGATCACCGCCACTGACCTTGAGCTGCGCGCCGGCTCGCGGATCCTGCTGTCCGGAGCCACCCTGCGGGTGCAGCCCGGCGACCGGATCGGCCTGGTCGGCCGCAACGGCGCCGGCAAGACCACCACGTTGCGGGCGCTAGCCGGCCTGTGCCCTCCCTACGGTGGCCAGATTCGCCGCACTGGAGAGCTGGGCTACCTACCGCAGGATCCGCGTGAGGGTGACCTCTCGGTCTCGGCCAGGGACCGAGTGTTGTCCGCTCGTGGGCTTGACCAGCTGCTGCACGAGATGGAGAAGTCGCAGTCGGAGATGGCAGAGCTGGTCGACGGCGACGAGCAAGGCCGGGCGGTGCGCCGCTACAGCCAGCTCGAGGACCGATTCTCCGCGCTGGGAGGATACGCCGCAGAAAGTGAGGCAGCGCGGATCTACGCCAGCCTGGGTTTGCCCGACCGCGTGCTGGCCCAGCCGCTGCACACGCTGTCCGGTGGCCAGCGCCGCAGGGTCGAGCTGGCCCGGATCCTGTTCGGCGCCTCAGACGGTTCCGGCGCACGCTCGAACACCACGCTGCTGCTCGACGAGCCGACCAACCACCTCGATGCCGATTCGATCACCTGGTTGCGCGATTTCCTCACAGCGCATGACGGCGGCCTTGTCGTCATCAGCCACGACACTGATCTGCTCGCCGCTGTGGTCAACAAGGTCTGGTTGCTCGACGCGATCCGCGGCGAAGCTGATGTGTACAACCTGGGCTGGCAGCGCTACCTCGATGCCCGGGCCGCAGACGAGAAACGGCGACGCCGGGAACGCGCCAATGCGGAAAAGAAGGCCGGCGCGTTGATGGCGCAGGCTGACCGGATGCGAGCCAAGGCCACCAAGGCCGTCGCCGCGCAGAACATGCAGCGACGGGCCGCCAGGCTGCTGGCCGGCGCCGAGACTGAACAGCGTGCTGAGCGGGTAGCGCGGATCCGCTTCCCCCAGCCCGCTGCCTGCGGGCGCACTCCACTGACCGCCAGCGGGCTGGCCAAGTCTTACGGCTCGCTGGAGGTCTTCAGCGGGGTGGATCTCGCGGTCGACCGGGGAGCCCGGGTGGTGATCCTCGGTCTCAACGGGGCCGGGAAAACCACCCTGCTGCGGTTGCTCGGTGGGATGGAGAGCCCCGATGCCGGGCAGGTCGAGGCCGGCCACGGCGTGCGGGTGGGGTACTTCGCCCAGGAGCACGACACCCTGGATCTCGGTGTCACCGTGTGGCAGAACATCCGGCACGCCGCGCCGGAGGCCGCCGATCAGCAGTTACGCACCTTGCTCGGTGCCTTCCTGTTCCGTGGCGAGCAGCTGGACCAGCTGGCCGGCACCCTGTCCGGGGGTGAGAAGACCCGGCTGGCGCTGGCTGCCATGGTGTCCTCCGCAGCCAATGTGTTGCTGCTCGACGAACCGACCAACAACCTTGACCCGGTATCGCGGGAGCGGGTGCTCGACGCGTTGCACCACTACGCAGGCGCAGTGGTGCTGGTGACCCACGATCCCGGAGCAGTGCAGGCACTGGCCCCCGAGCGGGTGATCCTGCTGCCGGATGGCACCGAGGATCACTGGAGCGAGGACTACCTCGATTTGGTGCAGCTCGCCTGACGAGCACACCATTTGTTTACGCAGAGTGGTTGGTCGACAACCGCTTGATGACCTTGGCGAACTTAGCCGCTAGCGCATTTGGGCCCGCTGCAGTGACCGCTCACAGATCCATTCGGAGATCGTCTAGCGGAGATCGCTAACCTGGTCGATCATTGCCGCAAGGGCCGTGACCGGCCCATCTAGCGTCGGAAGGAAGGCGTTTCGAGGTGGCCGACCTGAAGAAGGGCAGCCGGAT
>JAICHZ010000309.1 GCA_025924655.1 Pseudonocardiaceae bacterium
CTTCGAGCTGGAGCTGAAAAGCATGCCGCAGTTTGACAAGTTCGATGTTTGGATCTCTGGAACGACGCCTAAGGGTGAAACGAAAAAGGCTGCGGTGGGAACCATTGCAAAACAGGTGGAAATTAGGCGGTGCTTAAGCTAGAGGGCCTGGTAACCGTCGGCGCAGCCGACTGCGTGCTACCCTGCGCACAACATCCGTCAGCGTCGGCCAGGTGGGCTCATGTTGCCGGTTACTGTGGCCACATCCTGTATTGCGAGACAATGGGTGACGCCGCTGGAACACGGGCTTCTTCCACCGTAATCCGGATATCACACCGCTGGCGCAGCCACCTGAGCGAGATCACCCCTGGTGCTGCGCGACGTTGGCGGATCGGTCGGGCTGGGGGCCGCCGCGGAGCTGACCGCGTACACCACCTCCTCCAGCGGCTCGGGTGGCCACCCGGCGCGGCACAGCCAGTGGGAAGCGCCACCCGGACGGACAACGCAAGGACTGACCTGAGGCCCGGCTGGGCCTGTAGCCGCGTTGTACTCGGTCACCACCGACGATCAATCACAACAACAGGTCGACGCGCTTCCGGCCGAGGCGCTGGCCCCGTTCGCCGAAGCCCGCGCGATGCTGGAAGTCGCGCCATGGGGTGGTGCTCCGTACCACCAGCACACGCCGGACAGTCCCATGCGAGCCCTCACGTTCGGCCCGGCCGGGCAGGGCGACATCGTGTATCTGATTGGGGAGTCTTGTAAGCGGTAGGTTCGGGGTTCGAGTTCCCGCGTCGGCTCTGGTCCTACCAGGGGAAATACATCCCTGTGATCATCGTGAGCAGTCCGCGTGACATCACTTGTGACGCGAACCGCGTTAATCTGCGCCTTGTGACGCGATCATCAGCGGTTCCCGGGTGCGTTCGGGGCGGCATTTGATGAGCTCCCGAGCGGCGCGCTGCGGGTCCGGGTCTATGCCGGAGTCGATCCGGTGAGCAAGCGCCGGCACGACGATCGCCGAGGCCCTCGTCCGCAGCCTCGCTCGGCAGTGTCCGGTGCAGCGCCGGTCTGGACAGCCATGGCCACGACCACGATGAAGAAGTGCCTCGTGCCTAAATGACCACGCAGCCTCCGAGATCTGCCAGCCGCGACGGCGGTTGACCTGCCCGAGCTCCTCAGCAAATCCGATGCGATCGCCGTCACGCTGCCGCTGAACCAGGCATCGCAGGGCATGATCGGCGCAGCCGAACTAGATCTCATGAAGCCCACCGCGATCCTCGTTAGCATATTGCCCGACGCGATCATCAACTTCGACGCGCTCGCGGGTGCGCTCGTGAGCGGTCGGATTTTGGTGCCGGACTCGACCTCGTCGGCGACGCACCCGATCACCTCCGGCTGCCGAACGTCGTCCTAAGCTGCCGTTTTGCGGCCCGGACCGCCGAGTGCTTCGAGCGGCGGCAGGCCACATGGCGCCGCTCGAGGTGTACCTAGCCGGTGAGCCGCCGCCTGGGCGTGTCATCTGAGTGCTGCAGCGTTTCACACCCCAACACCGTCGACCCGCTCAACCTCCGTTCCGTCCGCATCTAAAGAAGATGGCACCAGAAGCAACTGAATCGCCCGGGCGATTCAGGATACAGTCCTGCGGCAGATCTGAGTGACGGACAGTTACGAACAGTGGCGTTGGGTTGTCGCGGAGCTGTGGGGCTCTGGGGCAGGTGAGGAGCCTGGTATGGGGCGCGATCCGGTGCATGCAGGTTGGTCGCGCAGGCAGTTTCTCCGGGATGCTGCGGTGACCGGCCTCGCTACCATGTCCGGATTGCTGGGTGCGCCGGCGTCGGCTGGCGCCGTGTCTGCCGGAGCGAAGGTTGCTGTACTCGGCGGTGGGGTGGCTGGCCTGTCCGCGGCGCTCGAGCTCGCCGAGCGAGATTTCCGAGTTACCGTCTACGAGCGCAAGGAGCTGGGCGGGAAAGCGCGGAGCATCCCGGTACCTCAGGCCGCAACAGGGGGGCGGAGACCGCTGCCGGGCGAGCATGGATTCCGGTTCTTCCCGGGCTTCTACTGGAATCTCGGCGACACAATGCGTCGGATCCCATTCCCGGGGAATCAGCGAGGCACGTGGGACAATCTGGTCAGGGCGACCGCATCCCGGATCTCACGTTCGGATGGGCGTCCTGACCTCACGATCCCCCTTCCGTTTCCACCTTCGCACATTCCGGTGCCATACACGCCGCAGAGCTTCGTTGATACCGTCGCGGGGGCGCTGACCGAAGCGCTTCGGTTACCTCCCCTTGAGGCCGCGTACTTCGCGCGTAGGATTTTGGTGTACGTGACGAGCAGCGACGAGCGTCGGTTAGGCCAGTGGGAGAACGTCACCTGGAGCGGTTTCATTGGTGCCGACAAGATGTCGGAGGAATACCGCCGGGTATTCGCAGACGGCCTGGTCCGGAACCTGGTTGCGACCAAGTCACACGAGGCAAGCGCGCATTCGATCGGGTTGATCAGCGAGGCCATCGCGTGGAGCATTCTGGGTCGGGGCAACGAGCCGGGAGGCAGCGTAGACCGTCTGCTTAACGGCCCTACCAGTGAGCAGTTAATCGATCCATGGGTGGCCCACCTGCGTGCCCTTGGTGTCGAGTTCCGGGTGGGTCACAGAGTCGAGAGCTTGCAAGTGGCGGAGGACAACATAACCTCGGCGACGATCCGCGATCCATCGGGGCAGGCCCGGAGGATTACCGCAGACTGGTTCCTGTCGGCGATGCCGGTCGAACGTTTCGTGCGGCTGCTCAGCGACGAAGTACTCACAGCAGACCCTAGATTGGAGAGGGCGCGGTGGCTACGCACTGACTGGATGAACGGATTGATGTTCTATCTGCGGCGCAGGCTGCCGTTGACCCCGGGACACGTCAATTACGTCGACTCATCCTGGGCGATCACCTCGATCAGCCAGGCCCAGTTCTGGGAGCGTGACTTCCGCGACTATGGTGACGGGACCGTCGTGGAATGCCTGTCCACGATCATCTCCGACTGGGTCACCGCGGGGACCGTCAACGGCAAACGCGCCCGGGACTGCACCCCCGACGAGATCGCCCGAGAGACGTGGGCGCAGATCAAGGCACACCTCAACGATACCGGCGAGGCGACGCTGACCGACGATCTGCTGCACTCCTGGTTCCTCGACCCTGCCATCACGGGGTCGGGCACTGCCAATGTGGCCAACGACGAGCCACTGTTCATCCAGAACGTCGGCTCCTGGGCCGACCGACCTGAGTCCATGACGGCTATCGGGAATCTGTTCCTGGCTGGTGATTGGGTCCGCACCAACGTCAACGTCACCACGATGGAAGGTGCGAACGAGGGCGCCCGCCAGGCGGTCAACGCCCTCCTCGACGCAGCCGGTTCAGCCGCTCCCCGGTGCAGCCTGCACGGGCTCTTCCGGCCGCCCGAGTTCGAACCCCTCAAAGCGGTTGATCGCGCCCGCTACCGTGCGCAGCAGCCCAATCTCTTCGACATCGACCATCCGCCGCAGCCCTGAACCGCGCTCTGGCCCAATGGTGTTGTTGCAGAACGCACAAGCGGGCCTGAGACCCGCATTTGGCAGCAAGCAGCCCCTCGCGGCCGAGACAGCGGGTCCAAGGCCTCGCCACCAGCCTGGTCGTGGAGCAGGCGAATCATGCCCGTGCGATCGCAGTGCGGCTGCAGCGAGCGCCGCAACTCGGGAGGTCCCAGAGTGTCGCTAGCGTTCAGGGCGGGGACCATATTTTTGCTTGGATGATCTGGCGCCACGAGAATGCGGTGTTCACCTCGCGGTGCGCGTAGGCCGTAGGGCGTTGCCATACGACCCGACGCGCTCCGGCGACAACTAAGACACGCATAAGATTTTATTCACGCGACGCTAAACAGGCGTGGCGAAAATTGTAATATCAAGTCCTAGGTGGTCAGACATAAACGAGATTTTGCTTCTGTCGGGAGCGTTCACTGGGCGTTCAAATCGGACTCGACGGGGGCGCGTGAAATCCGCTAAAAATGTGTGTGTTGGTTTCTGCCGTTCCACGAAGACATAGTCTATTCGCGCCCCAGGCGCCTGGTGTTTTGCGGAGTCGTCACAATATCTCTGATCAGTCTTGTCCGGAATACAAATACCACTGTCAGCTTGTAAGTTCGCAGTCAAGCCAAGAGTTCTGTTCCGAAGAACCCATACGTCTTGCATGTCGATCGCATTTAACTTTCGACTCAAATGCGAAATGGGTGTCCCTGGCACGCCGTCAATCGTGAACTCAGACTCTTCCTGTGCATTGATGTTA
>JAICHZ010000310.1 GCA_025924655.1 Pseudonocardiaceae bacterium
CTGCTCTGTGGGCAGATCGAGCACCGGGGCGAGGGCATCGGCAGCTCCGTCGATCTCCTCGCGCCGGATCCGTGTGATAGCCAGAGCGGTGTGAGAACCGGCAGCGTCACCAAATGCCCAGTGCGGATCGGACGTGTCAGAGTACGCCTCGACAGCCTGACGAGCGCAGTCCTCAGCCACGGCGGACTCGCCCGAAGATACCTCTGGTAGCCATACTATGGCGTCGGCAGCGAAATACAGTTGTCTCGACCTGCTGAATGTGCCGATACCTCCCATCTCATCCATCTCGTCCGGATGCACTTGTTCCCAGGCTCGCTCGGCGCGTTCGATGGCATCGTGCGCCCGCTCGGCGTTACCGAGAGCTGCCCACGCGCGAGCCTCGCTCGCGGGCAGCGACACCATTGCAGTGCTTCTCGCGCGCTCGGCATAAAGCGCGCCGCGCTGGGCATAGCTTATGCTGTCATAAGGTCGACGTGCCCAGTAGCAGATTAGCGACTGCAGTCCCGATATCCAGGCGCGAAGGCCATCATGATCTGCCTGCTCGGCGCACAGCCACGCGGTGCGCGATTGCGATAGCGCTGCATGCGGATCGGCTAGGTCATGTGACGCCTTGGCTAACAGTCCACCGAGCACGGCGCTCAGGAAATAAAGATGGCGAGCGTGAGTTGGCCGCTGCGGTCTCTCCAGCAGGCTGAATACCGCGTCTTGACCAGAGACCAAGTGGCTCAGTATCTCTGGTAGCGGCTGCGCCGGATAGGCGCGCACCAAGTCTCGCACCTCATCATGGATCAGTTGCAGCGACTCGTCGGACAGAGTCTGAAGACTCGTCATGAATCGCCGTGCCCGCGCGGCGGCCACCTTCAGCACCTCCGAAGATTCTGTACCACTTGTTTGGTCTGCTGCAACAGCGCGATCACCCAGAACGTAGGGAGCCAACAACTCATCAACTGACCGATTGAAAGTGTACTGGAGCGCCCGGAGAGTGACCGGATTAGGTCGGTTCCCGGACCGCTCGTTACGAGCAAGTCGGCCCGAGTGGCGGCCGCTCAGAGAGATAGAGATGCCCTCCTGGTTCCTGGCTGTCTTCACGATGAGATCAGCTGCTTCATCCCACGAAAGCTGTCGCTGGCGGACCAGCGCCTCC
This sequence comes from Pseudonocardiaceae bacterium, assembly GCA_025924655.1. Taxonomy (GTDB): domain Bacteria; phylum Actinomycetota; class Actinomycetes; order Mycobacteriales; family Pseudonocardiaceae. Next base: position 1,145 of record JAICHZ010000310.1, read on the forward strand.
AGCAGGGTCCGTGGCTCTCCCAACTCCCCCATAGGTCAGTCTCCGCTCCGTAGATGACCAGCCTGACAATTCTGGCTGCCGTGCGCGGGTTCAGGTCCATGGCTGTCTCGTGCTGGTCCGCTGTTGTCTAGGTGCGGGCATCGCATGGTCACGCCGGGTAGCGAAACCCTCTGAGTCATGGGAACAGCTTCCGCATTTCTCGGTGTGTACGAGGCCTGCGCGCTACGCGACGCGCTGACCGAGTGGCTCGGATACACGCTACCCACTGTCCGGCATGCGCCAACAGTATCCGGCGACCCGGGCGACGCAGCGCTGGGCGGTGAGGAAGTCTCACGTTGCGCGGACCGTCGTGGCGCTGCGTGTGGGCGCTCACCTGATGCAGATGCTTGCCGGAACACCGCCACTGAGCACCGCGTCGACCACACGGCAACCGATGGCACCACATGGTGAGGGGCAACGTGAGCGATCCATTCCTCGCTGCCTACAACAAGCTCAAAGAGTTCGTCGGGGAAGGCCATACTCAACAAGAGGTCACTGAATTCGCACAACAACTGAACCGCGAGCTGCCCCATGACGATGACATCGCAACAGCGATGATCAAGATACGGGCTATCAGCTCGATCGTCCGCGATTTGAACGGAGAAACGAATGAGTAGCAAGGCGCAGTTGTACGCACGTGACATCAGTGGTGCGGCATGGCGCAAGAGCAGCCGTAGCGAGGTCGACATGAACGAGTGCGTCGAGGTCGCCTTCCTCGATGATGGAGCCGTGGCGCTGCGCGATTCGACTTCCCGCAGCCGCCCGGAGCTGCGGTTCACCAGTGGGGAGTGGTCGGCGTTCACCGCTGGAGTTCGAAACGGCGAGTTCGACAGCTAAGGAACCTGTCGGGCGGCACGGCGCCGCCCGACCAAAGTCCCGGCCGGCTGTCGGTTGACACTGCCCCGTAAAGAAGGTCCGTTCCCGACAGCCGGCCGGTCCCATAGCGACAACTAACAAAGCGTCCCGCCGCCGCTTAGGCTGGCGTCACCGGTCCCATCACCGCGAACACTGCGCTGTTGGGGTCCGCAACGAAGGCTATCCGGCCGTACGGGGTGTCGTGCGGGCCGGCGAGCGCGGAGCCGCCGCCGGCGGTTGCCGCCGCGACTGCGGCATCGGCGTCGGCCACCGAGAAGTACGCGACCCAGTGCGCTGGTGTGCCAGCGGGGGCGCCCATCATCCCGCCCATGCCGCCGAGCGGGTCACCATCGAGGTGGATGGTGGTGTAGTCGGCCGGAGCGCCGTCCACCGGTTGGTACCGGTAGCCGAAGACGTTGGCGTAAAACTGTCGGGCGGCGTCCGGATCCGGCTGGCGGGAGTCGCTCCACACCAGCCCGCCGGGCTCGTTGTAGATCTCGATGCCGATCGTGGCGGCGGCTTGCCACACGCCGAACACCGCGCCTGCGGGATCGAGCGCAATGCACATCCGCCCGGCGCCCGGTACGTCCATCGGCTCGGCGAGCAGTGTGCCGCCGTTCGCCGTGATCGATTTGGCGGTGCCGTCGACGTCGTCGCTGGCGAGGTACGTCGTCCACACGGACGGCTGACCCTCAGCCATCATCGGGGCGATGGCGGCGGCCGCACGGCCGTTGACCTGGCAGATCTGGTAATGGCCGAAGTCCGGGCCGAGGTCGAGGAACGACCAGCCGAACACGGCGCCATAGAACTCCTTCGCGGCGCCGAGGTCGGGGGCGGAAAGGTCGATCCAACACGGCGTGCCAGCGGGCCACGGCTGTGAGCGGGTGGGCATCGTCGGGTCCTTTCGTGAGTCAGTTCAATTCGGATGACTGCATGTCTACATCTCCACCCTGACAACGACCGGCCGTTGGCGGCCCCCGGCTCGCAGCTCCTGACACGTCTGACGATCTGTCAGGCTGGCCGTATGACGGTGCAGATAGCTGTGAAGCTCGATGACAAGCTTCGCCGAGCAGGTCAAAGCTGCGGCGGCAGACGCGGGGACAACCCTGTCGGAGTGGGTGCGCTCGGCGCTGCAGCACCAGGCCGCGGTGGTCTCCCGCGACGAGCTTCATCCAGGCCGTCATGCGGCGGTCGCAGCGCAGATCTGTGAGCTGATCGGGAACTGACGCCCGGTGGCTGCAGCGACATTAGGTTCCACTAGGCGCTTCGAGACACCCAGCAACGTGCATGAGGTTCCACTTGGCGATCCACCGCCAGTGGACAGTGGGCTACCAGGTCTGCCAGACGTCTAGGTTGTAGAACTTCGCTGGGGCGTCGCACAGCTTGGCCATCGCAGCGGCGAACTCGCTGGTCTCCGGTCGGTTGGAGTTCTCCATCGCGGCTTCGTAGGAGTCGAACTCGACAATCGTGAGGTAGTAGCCAGGACGGTCCCGGTCGGCGGTGGCGGTCACCCGCCCCACCGTGTTGCCGGCCTCCAGCTGCGGACGCCTCTCCTCGATGAGCGCCTGGACCTCCTCAATACGCGATGTCTGGAACTCGACGATCTGAACGAACCCGGCCATGGCGGCCTCCTGCCTGTCGTTGCGGCTTCCCGCTGTCGGGAAGCCCACCGAAGGGTCGCCCCGCCGCTAGCACCGCACAAGCGGCCAAACCGGGTAAACGCGCACTGTAGATGTCCTCCACACTGGCAGCCATGAGAGCCGTCATCGCAGTGGTTGTGCTCGCCACCGTCGCGGGTTGCTCGGCCCCCGGCGTGGCACCGGCACCGCCGCCACCGCCGATGAGCAGCGCCCGACCCCCCGGGGCGGCCCCGCCGGCCGCGATCGGGCCCACCGACTGGCCGACCTACCACCACGACAACGCCCGCACCGGCGTCGCCGATCAGCTCGCCCCGCTCGGGACACTTCGCACAGCGTGGCAAACCAAGCTCGACGGCGCGGTGTACGGCCAACCACTGGTGATCGGCGACCGGGTGATCGCGGCGACCGAGCACAACACGGTCTACGCGCTGGCGGCCGCGGACGGGCATGTGTTGTGGTCGGCGTCGCTAGGTCAGCCGGTACCAGGTTCGGACCTACCCTGCGGCAACATCGACCCGCTCGGGATCACCGGCACGCCGGCCTACGACCAGGCGACCGGGCTGGTGTTC
>JAICHZ010000311.1 GCA_025924655.1 Pseudonocardiaceae bacterium
CCTGGAGCCAGCTCATTGCGCACAAACTGGGCGTTCCCTTCGAGGACGTCGAAGTGCTGCACGGCGACACCCAGAGCTCGTCTAAGGGATTGGACACCTACGGTTCCCGGTCTTTGGTCGTCGGCGGCATCGCGGTGGTCAATGCAGCGGATAAGGTGATCGAGAAGGCCCGCAAGGTCGCCGCTCATCTTCTCGAATGCTCTGAGCAAGATCTCGAGTTCCACCGTGGCAAGTTCATCATCAAGGGAACTGACCGATCCACCACCATCCAGGAGGTGGCGTTCGCGACGTTCACTTCTCACAACTTCCCGGAGGGGATGGAGCCGTCACTGGACTCCGACGCCACCTTCGACCCGGAAAACTTCTCCTTCCCGCATGGCACCCATTTCTGCGCGGCCGAGGTGGACACCGAAACCGGCTCGGTGAAGATCCGCAGCTACGTCTGTGTGGATGATGTCGGAACCGTGGTGAATCCGCTGATTGTCGAGGGGCAGATTCACGGGGGCCTAGCCCAGGGCATCGCGCAGGCATTGTTCGAGGAAGCCGTGCACGATGAGAGCGGCACCTTGGTCACCGGCACGCTGGCCGATTACCTGGTGCCCTCTGCTGCGGACCTGCCCAGTTTCACCACCGACCGGACCGAAACCCCCGCAACGTCAAATCCGCTGGGCGTCAAGGGTGTCGGGGAGGCGGGCACAATCGCGTCCACTCCCGCGGTGGTCAACGCCGTTCTCGACGCAGTGCGCCACCTCGGAGTCGCCGAAATCCAGATGCCGTGCTCGCCGCAGCGGGTGTGGAGAGCGGTGCAGTCCGCCCGCGGAACCGCTAAGTCCACCTCGGAGCACACCACCGAGCCCGCTGCCGGTGGTGGGTTGGGCTCCATCGATGCGCAGCAGGGAGGTGCCGAGTGATCCCGTCAGCGTTTGACTACGTCGCTGCATCGTCTGTCGAAGAGGCGGTACAGACGCTGTCCCAGGCCGGCGAGGACGCCAAGGTGCTCGCTGGGGGCCAGAGCCTGGTTCCAGTGCTCCGATTGCGGCTTGCCACCCCGACGACCCTGGTGGATCTGAACAAGATCAGCGAATTGCGCGGGGTACGTGAAGACGGCGATGCGATCGTGGTCGGGGCGATGACCACGCACCACGATGTGATCAACAATGAGCTGATTGCTGAACATGCGGTGCTGCTAGCGATGGCCACCCAGACGGAGGGTGATCCGCAGATCCGGCACCGGGGCACCTTCGGCGGCGCCCTGGTGCACGCCGACCCCGCCGGTGACCTGCTGGCTCCTGCGGTGGCGCTGGACGCCGAGATGGTCATCGTCGGACCCGCGGGGCGGCGAACCGTGCCGGCTGGGGGGTTCTTCGTGGATCTGTTCACCACGGCGGTGGGTCCCGATGAGCTGCTTGTCGAGGTGCGGATTCCGAAGAAAACCGGCTGGGGCGCGCACTACGAGAAGTTCAACCGGGTGGCGCAGGCCTGGTCAATCGTCGGGGTCGCCGCGGCGGTGCGGACCGAGGGCGGATCGATCGCGCAAGCCCGGGTCGCGCTGACCAACATGGGTGCTACTCCGGTCCGGGCAGTCGGGGTGGAGCAGGCGCTGATTGGTCAGCAGGCCAGCGCGGAGACGATACGCGCGGCGGCCGAGCATGCGGCCGAAGGCACCAGCCCGACGTCGGACGGCGATGCCGACGCCGACTACCGCGAGCACCTCGCCCGGGTGCTCACCGGGAGAGCTGTGGCGGCCGCAGCAGGGGTGGGAGGCTGGCGTGCATGAAGCTTGAACACAAGTTCACGGTTCCGGCGCCCATCGACACGGTCTGGCAGGCACTGCTGGATCCTGAGCGGGTCGCCCCGTGCTTTCCGGGAGCCAGCATCACGTCAGCTAGTGGCGATGAGTTTGCCGGGATCGTGAAGGTGCGGCTGGGTCCGATCTCTTTGCAGTATCGCGGATCGGGCCGATTCACCGACACCGATGAGGCCGCGCACCGGACCGTGATCCGGGCGACCGGCACAGCATCCGGCGGCCAGGGCACCGTAACGGCGACGGTGGCTGCCAGCCTCGTTGAAAACGGTGCGGGCACCGCGGTCACAGTGGCCACCGACATGATCGTCACGGGCAGACCGGCCCAGTTCGGCCGAGGGCTGATCGAGGATGTCGGCAATAAGATCATCAGTCAGTTCGCGGACTGCCTGAGCAGAAGCCTCGGACCGCAGGAGGCACCCGCGCCGGTGGCCGAGCCGCCGCCTGCGGCACCGTCGCTGCAGGCGGCGCCGCAGCCAGGTCCGCCGCAGCCGGCAGTGGCGCAGCCGGCAGTGGCGCAGCCTGGCCCAGTGCAGGCAGCTCGAGTGCTGCCACCCCCCGTGCGGCCGGTGCCTCCGCCGATGCCCGAGGAGATCAACCTGCTCGAAGCCGCTGGCGGCGCCGTCGCCAAACGCGCCATACCAGCAGTCACCGCACTAGTCCTGCTGGCCCTGCTCATCCGCCGGCTGCGCAGGCGGCGGCGCCAGCGAGCCGGGCGTGTCGTGAACTCGACAGCACCGACCTCAGCGCCGCTGGAAACGTCGGTGCAGCCGAGTTCACGACATACGCCGACGCCCGCGACGGCGCTAGTCGACTTGGGGGATGGCGGGGCCTAGGAGGTCGTCGGCGTCGATGATGCGGTAGGCGTAGCCCTGCTCGGCTAGGAAGCGCTGGCGGTGGGCGGCGTAGTCGGTGTCCAGGGTGTCTCGGGCGACCACCGAGTAGAAGTGAGCTTGCCGGCCATCGCCCTTGGGGCGCAACAGACGGCCGAGCCGCTGGGCCTCCTCCTGCCGGGAACCGAACGTGCCGGAGACCTGCACCGCTAACGAGGCCTCCGGCAAGTCGATGGAGAAGTTGGCCACCTTGGACACGACCAGCGTGCGTACTTCGCCTCGGCGAAACGCCTCGTAGAGGATCTCCCGCTCAGCGTTGCGGGTCGAGCCTTGCACCACCGGAGCGTCCAGGGCCTCGCCGAGCTCGGCAAGTTGCTCCAGATATGCGCCGATCACCAGCGTTGGCTCGTCCGGGTGCCGCTCCATGATGGCCGACACGACGGCTAGCTTGCTGCGCGCGGTGGAGCACACCCGGTAGCGCTCGTCGGTCTCCGCGGTGGCGTAGCGCAGCCGCTCGGCGTCGGTCAGGGTGACGCGTACCTCCACGCAGTCCGCCGGGGCGATCCAGCCCTGCGACTCGATGTCGCGCCACGGTGCGTCGTAACGCTTGGGGCCGATTAGGGAGAACACGTCGCCCTCCCGACCGTCCTCGCGCACCAGGGTGGCGGTCAGCCCGAGCCGGCGGCGGGACTGCAGATCGGCGGTCATCCGGAACACCGGTGCGGGCAGCAGGTGCACCTCGTCGTAGATGATCAAACCCCAGTCTCGGGAGTCGAACAGATCCAGATGCCGGTATTCACCTTTGGACTTGCGGGTCATCACCTGGTAGGTCGCGATCGTCACCGGGCGGATCTCCTTGCGCTCACCGGAGTACTCGCCGACCTCGTCGTCGGACAGCGAGGTACGCGCGACCAGCTCGCGCTTCCACTGCCGGCCGGCGACGGTGTTGGTGACCAGGATCAGCGTGGTCGCTTTGGCCTGGGCCATGGCGGCGATCCCGACCAGCGTCTTCCCCGCCCCGCAGGGCAGCACCACAACCCCGGAACCACCCGCCCAGAATCCGGTCACCGCGTCGCTCTGGTAGGTACGGAGCGACCAGCCATCCTCGACCAGCTCGATCGGGTGCGCTTCACCGTCGACGTAGCCGGCCAGGTCCTCAGCCGGCCAGCCGGCCTTGAGCAGGCCCTGCTTGAGCCGGCCACGCTCGGAGGGATGTACCAGCACGGTGTCGTCGTCGACCCGGGCGCCCAGCATCGGAGCGATCTTGCGGTGGCGCAGCACTTCCTCGAGTACGGCGCGGTCCAGCGCGACCAGCGCCAGCCCGTGCGTCGGATGCGCTACCAGCTGCAGCCGCCCGTAGCGGCCCATCGTGTCCACGACGTCGACCAGCAGCGGCTGTGGCACGGCATACCGGGAGAAGCGCACCAGCGCGTCGACGACCTGTTCGGCGTCGTGACCCGCGGCTCGCGCGTTCCACAGCGCCAGCGGGGTCACCCGGTAGGTGTGCACGTGTTCCGGCGCGCGCTCGAGCTCCGCGAACGGCGCAATCGCGGCGCGGGCCAGCCCCGCAGCCGGATGCTCGACCTCCAGTAGCAGCGTCTTGTCGGAC
>JAICHZ010000312.1 GCA_025924655.1 Pseudonocardiaceae bacterium
ACCCTTCGAGCTGGTGTCGACCAATCGCCGCAACGGTCCGTGCCACGAGGCCAACGACAACCAGTCCGCGTTCGTCGAAGCCACGATCATCGACCCGGCGACGGGTAAATTGGCGATCTACCGGCCGCTGGTTGTGGATCGGGGAACCCAACCGGCGGCGAAGCCAGTCGTGCCCACGCTACCTGCCGGTTCCGTGGTGGGGATGTGGTTCGGGTTCCAGGGCACCACCTTGACGTTGGACGGCGCCACGGACGGTTGCGTCAACGGGTTGCGCGGCTCGCCGTTCGGGCAGTTCGCCTACTGTGGTGCGCCGGCGTTCTTCCGCGCGGCCAACGCCGCGATCGGCGCTGGCAAGCTGAAGATTCCGCCCGCCGGCATGGCCCACGACGGCCGCCCCTGTCCCACCACGCGCGACTTCGCGATAGTCGATCAGGACCAGAGCGACAACCTCACCACCCGCTACCTGGCATTGCGCAATGGGCGCACCGCGCAGGACAACGCGGCGAATGTTGCGGCGCTGCCGGTGCGGACGGTATTGAAAAACGCCAGCGACAACGGGTTGTTGATCGGGTTCATCAACCCGGCGCTGGGCTGTACACCTTTCACCGCGCCCGATCTCACCGCAGGCGGAACGCCCGCGCCATCGTTGGCGCTCAATGAGCTACAGGCGGCGGCGACAAAGACCACGCCGATGGCACTCGTCCCGCCCAATGACCCCATGACACAGGTCAACGGGAAACCGAGCGTGGCCAAGGCCGACCTGTACCGGGCCGGCGTGAACCAACCACCGCTGAACCCCGCGGTCGATACCGCGAAAAATTACTGCCGCAACCTGGCGACCGTCGCTGCGGCGCGGCTGACCCTCGATCGGGTCCTCACCATTGATGCTCCATCCCCGGACCCGGCAGCGGCGAAAAACCTCTTTGCCTTCCTGCAGCAGCGGCTGAAGGCTTCGCTCACCGACCTGACCTGCGTCCCAGTGCGCCGAAAGGGCTGACGACCGCCCAGTAGTGCAATCAGCGTAGGACTGGCAGAGCATGATCACGGTTTGGGTGCCTGGCGCGACACATCCTGTCGTCTCAGGCACCCAAATCGTGATCATGGACGGTCAGCAGGTCGCAGTACGCAGTTGTCCTGGCTGGCTGAATTCCAGGCGCACCTTGTCACTGCGTGGGATCAAGATGGATGCACCGTTGCGGTACGTCCAACCGGCGGGTACGAGAAGGTACTGGTTCCCAGCTTGCATCGTGAGCTTGAGCCCGTCGTACCGGAACCGGTAGGCCGCGTCGGGATCCTGGCAAGTTACCTCTTGGATTCCTGGCGCTTGCAGGCTCAGCCTTTTCTCGCTATACACCACCACATCTGGACGGGTGCCCAGCGACCTCTCGAACTGTTGCGCATAGTCGATTCCGACGCCGATCGCGTAGGTCCCGACAGCCCAGAACAATCCGACGCTTACCAGGATAAAGACCGCGCCCCACTCGGCCACGGCCACTGCTCCCGGCGCCCGTCGCGGTGCCTGCATTGGTCGTCGCGCGGCGATGATAGGGCGCAGGAGCTGGACGGCATAGCACAGCAGCAGGACGCCGACCGAGAGACTAAGCCCACGGCCTTCGGGGAATGCGGCAGGGAACACCGGACCCATGGCGAAGTCGGCCAATGCCAGACTCACCATGATTATTCCGGCGATGGCCGCGGCCGGTATCAGCACTCGCAATACGATCCGGCGGGCCGCTGTAGGCAACGCTTCCATCAGCAACTGGTGGATCCAAAGCGCGAGCAGTGTAGCTCCCGCTGCGGCGATCAACGGAGGGATGAAACCGGCCACACTGTTGTTCAGATAATCTTGCACCGTCAGATCCAGCACGGTGACGTCCGAGCCGAAGTACCACAAAAGTCCCGCGTAAGCCTGCCGCCCGAAGTAGTACATCAAGGCCGTGAGCAATGTTGTGGGGGCCACCACCGACCCCAGGACCTTCAGGACCTGGGGCAAGGCGGACAACCGTGGCTCGGCGTCAGACTCGGGTGGCTCGGGCGCCGGAGCCGGGAGTCTGCCGTCTACGCCAGACGCTGGAGGTCGCGGTAGCGCTTCGGCCGGATTTACCTCAGGCAATGCTACCTTGGTGGACGGTTCCGCGCCGCCGTCTTCGGGCGCCTTTGCGACGCTCGTCATGGACCCGACTGATTGTTTTGGCCATTTTTATTGCCAGATGCGCCCGATCCATCCGGCTGAGGGCACTTGATGTTCAATGTGACAGGTGTGCTGGTCGTCACATGCTTACCTATGCCCGGAGACTGCGATTTGACCTTACATTGGTCGGGAGGATGGGGCCCATTCTTCGGGCTGAAATTTTTTATGAGGTTGAGGCATCCCGTCTGGTAGTGCGCGTCTTGACATGCACTATCCATGGCGCTCAGCCAATCTTCGAGTGGGATTTGTCCGCCGGGCAGGGTGACCAGTTCAGTCTCGGGCGGTGCCCCTCCCCGCCGCGCCGGGGGCGCCGGTGGCACGGCCGCGACTGGCGGTTTTGCGGGGACCGGTGGGGGTGCCGCCACGGGTGCGGGCACGGGTGCGGCCCTGGGTGCCGGTGGGCTTACGGCTTCTGGTGCCAGCGGTGCTGGCGCCGCCTGTACCGGCGGAGGTGGAGCCGCCTCCTGGAGCCCGCCCTGCGGTGCCGGTGCGGCCGCCGGTACCGGTGCGACCACGGATACCGGGGGGCCTTCGCAAGAGATCACCAGGGCGCAAAGCAGAGCCGAGCAGATCAACTGCATGCATCGTGACCAAGCAGACATTTCGACCCGTCCTGACAAGCGGTGGTCTCTTCACAGAGTAGAGGCCGCTGAGGTCGTCCTGATACCAAAATTCTGCTTAGTCTTTCGCTGTTCTTCAACTGATCCGCCGACAGCGGACGCTGGTCCTGACTGTATCGCTGTCAGTGTCCAGCGAGTGGCAGATCCAGGAAGATCGACCGGGGTAGGCGCAGGACTGCCCTGCCCGGTCCACCCTCCTGCGACGAATGCACTACCGCACCATCAATGGGAACGATAGTAGCTACTGGGGACGATCCCCTGAATTCCGTTCCATATGCCGCTGAGAGCCTCGCCGGCCTTGTCAAGGGCTGCTGGAGCCGAGTGGGCGATGAAGGGTCCCACCAGGTTCAACAGCACGATGATCAAGATTATGACTACGAAGAAGTTCACCACCCTGAGTACCGAATGACCCACGTTTGGCGCTGCCATCAGATCACCTTCCTCTGTGTGTGGTGCGATCGTAGTGCGGCCATGTCCGAGACCGAAGGGCGTGCTAAGCGCCCGGGAGGGGAGACCGGGTGGACGGCGCCGAGCGCCGCCGCGAGGCGCGAAGCGGGATCGCCGTGCGTAATCACAGGGATAGGGTACGTGCTGCGTCTAGACCCGCACGCACCGCAACCGATTACATCGCCCAGAAGGGCGAAGCGTCCGGTGCGGTGGCCTACCGGGCGGTTGCCCGAGCGTGCTCCGGAGTGTCGGTGGGGTTGTGCAGATGTGAGTAGATCAGGGTGAGGAGCAGGTCGGTGTCCACGGGCTTGGTGACGTAGTCGTTCGCGCCGGACGCCAGGCTCTTCGCGCGGTCCTCCTTCATTGCTTTCGCGGTCACCGCGATGATGGGCAGGTCGGCGTAGCGGCTCAGGTTGCGGATCGCGGCGATGGTCGCGTTGCCGTCCAGCTCGGGCATCATCACGTCCATCAGAACCAGCGCGATGTCCTCGTTGCGCTCCAGTGCGCGGACTCCGGCCACTCCGTTGTCGGCGAACACGACGTGCAGGCCGTGCGCCTCGAGCATGCTGCTCAACGCGAAGACGTTGCGCAGGTCGTCGTCGACGATGAGGATCTTCTCCCCGTGGAACCGCGATGGCGCCTCACCGCCCGCCCAGGGTGCGGAATCGGAGTTCAGCTGCGGCAGCGACCGGGCAGCCGACACCAGCTCCGCAGGGAGCTCGGCGGGGGTGGCGTCCGGCGCCGTACCGTCCGGCACCGCCAGCTGTGATGCCTCGGCGACCTCGGGCAGATAAAGGGTGAACACACTGCCCACCCCGGGCTCGCTGCTGACCGCGAGTTCACCCCCGAGCAGCTGGGTCAGCTGGCGGCTGATCGACAAGCCGAGTCCGGTGCCGCCGTAGCGCCGGCTGGTCGTGCCGTCGGCCTGCTGGAACGCATCGAAGATCACCGACAGCTTC
>JAICHZ010000313.1 GCA_025924655.1 Pseudonocardiaceae bacterium
ACCTCGCCCCGGCCGGCCCGGTTTACCAGGCGGGCACCCTGTCCGGGAACCCGGTCGCGGTGGCCGCCGGGTTGGCCACGCTGCGGGCCGCCGACCGGGATGTCTACGCCCAGCTGGATGTGGTGGCGACCAGGCTGGCCGGTCTGCTCGATCAGGCATTGGACGCCCACAGCGTGCCGCACCGGGTGCAGACCGCGGGCTCGATGCTCAGCGTGTTCTTCACCGCCCCCGCCAGCGGACCGGTGCGGGACTACGTCGGGGTCAAAGCCACCGAGACTTGGCGTTTCCCGGCTTTCTTCCACGCGCTGCTGGAGCATGGCGTCTACGCTCCACCGAGCGCGTTCGAGTCCTGGTTCGTCTCCGCAGCACTGGACGAGGAGGCTTTCGAAGTGATCGCGGGGGCGCTGCCACATGCCGCCCGGGCCGCCGCGCAAGCCAGGCAGCCGGCATGAGTGCCACCGTGGTTCACCTGCTGCGGCACGGTGAAGTGCACAACCCGAACCGGATCCTCTACGGCCGGCTACCCGGCTTCGGGCTGTCCGACGCTGGCGTGCGCCAAGCTGAGCAAGTCGCCGCGCATCTCGCCGATCGGGACATAGTGCAGGTGGTCGCCTCGCCGCTGCTGCGGGCGCAACAGACCGCGAAGTCGGTAGCCGCCCGACACCAGCTCGAGGTGGTCACCGACGAGGGATTGATCGAGGCGTCCAACGTGTTCGAGGGAGCCCGGGTGTCGGTCGGTGACGGGGCGCTACGCGACCCGCGGTACTGGCCCAAGCTGCGCAACCCATTCCGGCCGTCCTGGGGAGAGCCCTACCAACAGATCGCCGACCGGATGCTCGCCGCGACGTACCGGGCCCGCGACCGGGCCGCCGGGCATGAGGCGGTGTGCGTGTCGCATCAACTGCCGATCTACACCTTGCGTCGACACTTGGCTGGGCAGCGGCTATGGCACGATCCGCGGCGCAGGCAGTGCGCCCTGGCGTCGTTGACCAGTCTGGTGTTCGACGGCGACACGCTGATCGACGTGGTCTACAGCCAGCCCGCCGGCTACTCGGACCCGAGGGTGGCCGGGGCATGAGGCGTGCGTTGTTGCTGTTCGCGGCAGCTTTCGTGGTGGCTGGTTGCGCCACCGGGACCGACGCGGTAACCCACGGCGGCACCTTCGAGTTCGTCACCCCAGGTGGGAAGACCGATATCTTCTACGATCCGCCGGCCAGCCGGGGCACGGTCGGAGCGCTGGCCGGGGACAGCGTGACCGAACCTGGGACGACGGTATCGCTGGCGGGCTACCCCGACCAGACGGTGGTGCTCAACGTCTGGGGCTCATGGTGCGGGCCGTGCCGGTCCGAAGCCAGCGACCTGGTGCGGGTGGCTCGTGCCACCTCGGCTCAGCGGGTGCAGTTCGTCGGGGTCGACGTCCGGGACAGCCGGCAGGCCGGCGCGGACTTCGCCCGCGACTTCGGTCTCACCTACCCGTCGATTTTCGATCCTCCCGGCCGGACGCTGCTCGCGCTCAACGGTGTCCCTCGTTCAGTGGTGCCGCTGACCATCGTCCTGGACCGCCACCACCGGGTCGCCGCAGTGTTCCTGCACTCCATCCACGCGCAGGATCTACAGCCCGTGGTGGCGCGCATCGCGGCGGAGTCCTGACCCCTTTCGCGCCCGGGCACGGGGTTGGTGCTGCCTGACGAGCTGCCTCGACCTACGCTGAGCGATGTGGGGCTCACCGAATTCGCCATCTCCGGGCCGCTGTTGTTGGCGGCGGGGTTGGCGGTGTTGGCCGGTGCGGTGAGTTTTGCCTCGCCGTGTGTGGTCCCGCTGGTGCCGGGCTACCTGGCGTACCTGACCGGGTTGGTCGGCGCTGAGGGCGCCGATCGCAGCCGGGGACGGGTGTTCAGCGCGGTCGCGCTGTTCGTGTGCGGTTTTTCGGTGGTGTTCACCGCCAGCGTGGTGACGGTCCTCGGCATCGCGGACCGGCTGACCGTCAATGAGGTGATCCTGCAGCGGGTCGGTGGTGTGATCACCATTGCGATGGGCCTGGTGTTCGTCGGGATGGTCCCCACCTTGCAACGTGACCTGCGGGTGCACCCGCGCCCAGGGTTGGGGCCCCGGCACCTGCTCGGTGCGCCGCTGCTGGGCGCGGTATTCGGGCTGGGCTGGACGCCGTGCCTGGGACCCACGCTGGCCGGGGTGATCGCGCTGGCCGTCGGCACCCCCGGCGGTGGCCTCGCTCGCGGAGTGTTGCTGGTCGTGGCCTACTGCCTCGGGCTGGGGGTGCCGTTCCTGTTGCTTGCTTTCGGCGCAAGGCGCGCGGTCCGGGCGATGTCCTGGCTGCGCGAACACGTCCGCGGGGTCCAACTCGCCGGTGGGGGGTTGCTCATCGTAGTCGGGTTTGCGCTGGTCACAGGCGTATGGGCGGAGCTCATCGCGGTACTCCAAGGGCCGGTGCGGGGTTTCGAGACGCCGATCTGATGAACCGACTGACCCAGTTGACGGCGTTGGCCCGCAATACCTGGCGCGGGTTGACGAGCATGCGCACCGCTCTGGCGCTGCTGTTCCTGCTGGCGCTGGGCGCGTTGCCGGGGGCTCTGCTGCCGCAGTACTCGCTCAACGCCCAGCGGGTGCGGACCTATCAGGAGCAGCACCCGAGCTTGGCGCCGGTGCTGGACCGGCTGGGTTTCTTCGAAGTCTTCGCCAGCCCGTGGTTCGCCGCGATCTACCTGCTGCTGTTCATCTCGCTGATGGGATGCGTGGTGCCGCGCAGCATCGACTATGCGCGGCAGCTGCGCCGGGCGCCGGTAGCCACCCCCCGCAACCTCGCCCGGCTGCCGCACCATGCTGCCGGTGAGTCCGCGAGTACCCCTGCTGAGGTCATCGCGGCGGCACGGCGACGGCTGCGTGGTTGGCGAATCGCCGACGGCGAGGAGCCTGGTGGCGTCCGGACGTTGTCCGCCGAACGAGGTTACCTACGCGAAGCGGGCAATCTCGTCTTTCACGTCGCCTTGCTGGGGCTGCTGGTGGCCTTCGCGATCGGCAAGCTGGTCGGCTACGAGGGCCAGGTGATCGTGCTCGCCAACGGCTCACAGTTCTGCAACTCCGGCTCGCTGGCTTATGACTCGTTCCGGCCAGGCCGATCGGTCGACGGTACCGCGCTCACCCCGTTCTGCGTGGAAGTCAACGCTTTCAAGCCGACCTACCTGCCCACCGGAGCGCCAGAGGACTACCGCGCCGCCATCAGTTACCAGGGTCCCGACGACATCGCCGCGGGCACGTGGCATCCCTACCTGTTGAAGGTCAACGACCCGTTGCGGATCGGCGGCACCCGGGTGTACCTGCTCGGCCACGGTTACGCGCCCCAGTTCACGGTCACCTTCCCGGACGGGCAGCAGCGCAGCGCGGTAGTGCAGTGGCCGCCGGTGGAGCTGGGCACGATGCTGTCGGAGGGCACCACCAAGTTCGACCCACCCGGGGTCACCGACGACGCGACCCGGCGTACCGGCCAGCTTGCGATCACCGGGCTGTTCGCGCCGACCGCGACATTTCGCGGTTCACTGTTGTCCTCGGCGTTCCCGGACATGCTCGATCCGGCCGTCGCGGTCGACGTGCTCAAGGGCGATCTGGGCAACAACTCCGGCCGTGGCCAGTCGATCTTCTCCATCGATCAGTCGATGGTGGACTCGGGGCGCTTGAAGCAGGTGGCGCGGCAGAACCTGCGACCCGGCGAGCAGCTCACCCTGCCCGACCACACGGTGGTGCACTTCGACGGGGTGACCCGCTTCGTGTCGCTGCAGGTCTCCTACGACCCGACGCAGCTCTGGGTGCTCGGCTTCGCGGTGCTGGTGCTCGGTGGCCTTGGGCTATCCCTGCTGGTCAAACGCCGCCGATTGTGGGTGCGCGTCACACCGGCGGAACCGGCCGGTACCGTGGTCGAATTGGGCGGGTTGGCCCGAACTGAGGCTGCTGGCTACGGCGAGGAGTTTGACCGCATTGCCGCTGATCTGCTGCCGCCCCGGCGGGCCCAGCCACCAGTGCCTACTGTGAGATCGAAGGCTGTGGTGTCGAAGGAGGGGGATGAGGGTGCCGATCAACGCGGTTCTGGAGTCCTACAGTGACCTCGCGTATGGCACGGCGCTGGTCCTGTACCTCCTCGCGATGGTCCTGCACGCCGTCGAGTACTCAGCGA
>JAICHZ010000314.1 GCA_025924655.1 Pseudonocardiaceae bacterium
AGCACCTCGTGCAGGTGCGTGACCTCGCCGCCGGCTGCCCGATCGGCATCATCGCCTGCGGGTTCAGCCCGCCGGCCGCACTCGCCGCGCTCGCCGACCACCTCGGCTGGCCGGGCCCATTCCTGGTCGACGAGAAACGCCGGCTCTACGGGTTGCTCGGGATGCGACGAGCCAGGCTCTGGCAGGTCTATTCGCCGGGGACCATGGCCCGCTACGCGGTCGCCGCGGCCCGCGGGCGCCACCTTCCAAGGCCGGTAGAAGACATCCGGCAAATGGGTGGCGATGCGCTGCTGTGCGGCGGCATTGTGGTGCGCCGCTGGTTGCCGCGCACACCCGACGACCGGGTCCGCCCCGCGCGCCTGCTACAGGCAGCGAAGTCGGCCGCTGCTGCTCACGACGACCAACCTGGCTGATCGGAATACCGTGCCGTCCTTTGACTATGACCTGGCGATCATCGGTGCGGGATCAGCCGGGCTGACCGCTGCCCGGCTCGCCCGGTTCTTCGCCAAGCGAGTCGCGCTGATCGACAAGGACCGGCTGGGTGGGGATTGTCTGAACTACGGCTGTGTGCCGAGCAAGGCGTTGATCAAGGCGTCTCGGGTGGCCTACGAGGCCGCCACCGCGCAGCGCTGGGGGCTGTCCGCACAGCACCTTCCGCACGGTCTCGCCGCGGTCAACGCCCGGGTTCACCACGCCATCACCGAGATCGGCAAGCTCGACGACGCCGAGGTGCTGGCCGAGCTCGGCGTCGATGTGCTGCTCGGCGGCGCCACCTTCCGCGACCCACACACGCTGCGGGTAGGAGCCCGAGACATCACCGCGAAGTTCATCCTGATCGCGTCGGGCAGCCACCCAGCCGTACCGGATGTCGAAGGGCTGACCGAGGTCGGCTACCTCACCAACGAGGACGTCTTCGACCTCAGCGACCTCCCGGGCCGGCTCGCGGTGATCGGTGGCGGTCCAATCGGAGTGGAGCTCGCCCAGGCGCTGCACCGCCTGGGCTCCAGGGTGACCGTTGTACAACGCGGACCACACCTGATCCCCCGCGACGACGCCGACATGATCGAAGCGCTGGAGGGCCAGTTCGCCCACGAGGGGATCGACCTGCGGCTCGATACTCGGCCCACCGCCGCACGCCGCGAAGGCGCAGACACCGTGCTCACCCTCGGCGCTGGCGAGCTGCGGGTGGACGCGATCCTCTGCGCGGTCGGGCGGGTGCCCAATGTGGAAACGCTCGGGCTGGAGGCCGCCGGAGTGACCACCAACGACCGGGGTATCGCCGTCAACGACCGGCTGCAGACCAGCCGCGCACACATCTACGCCGTCGGCGACGTGACCGGCGGACCGGCGTTCACCCACTACGCCGGCCACCAGGCAGCCCACGCGGTCCGCAACATCTTCGTCCCGATCAAGGCGGCCTTCTCCCCCGGGCACCTGCCGTGGGTGACCTTCACCGACCCGGAGATCGCCCACGTGGGCAAGACCGAAGCCGAGATCCTCGCAGCCGACGGTACCTGCGAGGTCATCCGCTTTCCCTACAGCCACAACGAGCGT
This sequence comes from Pseudonocardiaceae bacterium, assembly GCA_025924655.1. Lineage (GTDB taxonomy): Bacteria > Actinomycetota > Actinomycetes > Mycobacteriales > Pseudonocardiaceae. The sequence goes on from JAICHZ010000314.1 coordinate 1,555, forward strand.
GCGGTGACCGACGCCGAACCCGCCGGCCTGATGAAGTTCCTCATCGACGACAAACGCCGATTCATCGGAGCCCACATCGCCGGGCAGTGCGCCGGTGAAATGATCAACGAGCTGACCTTGGCGATGAACAACGATCTCACCGTCGACGCCATCATCGGCTCGATCCACGCCTACCCGACCTACTCTTTCGCGATCCCGATCGCGCTCTACGACTATGCACTGACCCAAAACCCCAGCACCGCAGCCAAAGTCGGCCGTTTCCTCAGCCGCCTCACCTAACCTGTCCGGATGCCCCTGGGCACACTGCCATCTGACCGTCTACCCTGCCCGGCGTGTCCAAGCGAACGCACCGCGAGAAGCACCGGCCCGCGAAACGACGGCCGGGCCACGGGAAGCCCACCCGGCAGCGCGCCCGGCGGGAGCAGCCCGACCTGATGGGAGATGTCGCGGTCGCCCTTGCGGACGACCACCCATTCGCGCTCATGTCACTGGTCAGCTCGCTGCTCGCGGCGCTGGAACCCCGGCGAGCCAGCCCCTTCGAGCAGCCGCCGGATCCTGACGTGCCGACCCTCGACGAGCTGGTGCGGACCTTCCTCGAGGTCGACCTGGTCGAAACCTCCGCGCTGCTGACGGTGATCGCCGAGCTGTCCGGTGACGACATCATGCGGCGCCGGATCCGCCGCGAGATCACCCAGCGGGCGCATGCTCTGCCCGAATGGCTCACCGAGCTGGGCAAGACCACCGTCGAGGGAGTCGTCGAGATGGTCCACGTGCTCGGCGACGGCGACAACATCATGATCGGGTTGTATTTACCCGGCGATTGCGCGCTATCCGTCGTGGTCTACATCGACCACAACATGGGCACGCTGGTCAAGGACGCCTTCGCCGTCCCCGAACCGCTGGACGCGCTGATCGAGACCATGCGGGACGTCGGCGACGACCAGGACACGACATGGACAGACCTCACCCCTGCCGACGCCCGCGCCCGGATCCGCGACGCGGTCGAGCGGGGCGCTATCACCTTCCCGCCGTTCGAGACCGACAGCTGGCCCGCCTGCCGCCCACTCGTCGAGTGGGCCATCGAGATGCTGCCCGCGGGGGGCACCGGCTACCAGCGTCCGCACTGGGATGCCGACGCGCTGGGTGAGCTCACCGAGCGCTTCCTCGGCTCCCCGTTCGGGGCCGGTCTCGACGACGCTGACCACCGCGGCCTGCTTGAGTCGGTGCTGTGGTTCGGCACCGACTACGGACCAGGGGACCCGCTGCGTTGGAGCCCGGTGGCGGTGGAGATTCTGCTTGTCGACTGGGTCCCTCGCAAAATCGTCGCCGATGCGGCGTACCTGTCCAAAGTTCCCGACCTACTGCGCGCCTTCATCCGGTTCTGCCACCACGATCGCGGCATCCGGGCGGCTCTCACCGCCGACACCCTCGTCGCGGTGGACATATACGAGCCGGAGTACCAGCTGACGATTCGGTCGGCTCGGCCGCAGGGGCCGGCCGCACTGCTGGCCGCGATGGGCGCGTTGAATCCCGACGGGCCGTGGCCGCTCCTCGAAACCGAACTACCAAGCTTTCCGGAGGCCATGCTCGATACCCTCCGCCGCGCCGTCGGCGGCGGTGAATCACTGGACAACCTCGATACGGCGCCGCTGCCGGACGAGCCTTTCCGCTGGGACCCCATTCCCCCCGACATCCACGACCGGGTGGCCGAAGTGCTTCGGCTGGTCGACCGGTGCTGTGACGAGCTACTCGACGTGGAGTACCGCACGGCATGCCGCCGCTACCTCGGTCGTGCCGCGGCGGCCGATCCGGAGATCTTCCGGCGTCGCAGCCGGGCCGAGACCGCCGCGGCGGCGATCTGCTGGTGCATCGGGAAGGCCAATGACCTGTTCCCTGCTGAGATGCTGGTCAAGGACCTGATGGGGCACTTCGGAATCGGCCAGGGCAGCGTCTCGCAGCGCAGCGAGCCCCTGCTGCGCGCCATCGGCGTCGATCCCCATGACCAGTACGGGGTCATGAACCTGGGCTCGCCTGACTATCTCACCTCAGGCCGCCGGGAACGAATCCGCGCTCTGCGCGATCAGTACCGAGCCATGGACAGTTAGCCGCCTGCCATAGCGCCCACAACCAGAAACGGTTCAGTGCCTGTCACCACCGCCTCGGGCAGTGGAGCGTCGGGTAGTTCGTGGGACAGGTCCTGCTCGCAGGCGAAGAACCGCACGAACGCACGGCGTTGGTGTGTGACGTGGTCGCGGATCGTTCCGCGCAGCACCGGGTAGCAGGTCTCCAGGGCGTCGAGCACCGCCCGCTGCGTCGCCTGACCCACAACCTGGAGTTGCACCTCGCCTTCGAGGTGCGCGAGCGTCCGCAGATGCGCGGGGAGCCTGACGCGGATCATGGCAGGGTCTGAACCTCCACCGAGAGCACGGACGGCAGATCCCGGACGATGGGCGCCCAGCTGTCACCGGCGTCGGCTGATGCGTACACCTGCCCGCCGGTGGTGCCGAAGTAGATGCCGCAGGAATCGAGCGAGTCGACGGCCATCGCGTCACGCAACACGTTGACGTAACAGTCGTGCTGCGGCAGGCCTTTGGTCAGCGGCTCCCAT
>JAICHZ010000315.1 GCA_025924655.1 Pseudonocardiaceae bacterium
AGGCGGATGAGGTTCAGCGCGACCGCTGAGTACACGTGCTCGAGCCGGGTCTTGGGTAGGCCGCGGTAGCGGGCGCGACGCATCCCGGTCACCGCGACCCCTTGACGGATGGTGCCCTCGACACCGGCGCGCAGCGCGTAGCGGGCCTGCCAGTCGGTTGTGTTCTGGGTGGCCCTCGCGGTCTGCTGGGCGTGGTAGACCCCGCGCGGGGGCACGGTGAGCTGGCGCCGGTACTTCGGTGAGGTGGAGCGGGTGCACTGCTCACGCACGGGGCAGGTCCGGCACGTACCCGCAGCGAACTTGATCACAATCGCGTCGCTGCCGCGCTGGGTGACCGCGTTCCACCAGGTGGAGGTCTTGCCCTGCGGACACCGTGCCTGCTTGGAGTCGAAATCGAGGGTGAACCCGGCCCGGTCGTACCCGGCACCGGCCCTGGCCTGGCGGGACGTATCGGCCAGCAACGGGGTGACCAGCGTGACCCCCCACCTGCTCAGGCTCTCGATGACCAGCGCCGCGGACGGGTAGCCCGAGTCGAGGTAGTGCTCGGCTGGCAGCAGACCCCGCCCGGCGAGCGCGACGTGGATCTTCTCGGTCATCCGCGCGTCGGGCACCGTCGCGTCCGTGGTCGACACCCCGACGATGAGGTTCGGCCGCTCACCGTCCGGGACGTCGGTGCCCGGGACGTCGGCGGGGTCGGGTGTGTCGCAGGTCTCGGTGACGTGGACCTTGTAGCCGTTCCAGCACAGCTCATCGCCCTTCGCCGCCCACCGGGCATCGGTGTCATAGGGCGAGGTCAGCCGTGTTCTGCCCGGCGGGAGACCGTCTTGCTCGGCCTCCCGCGCCCTGATCACCTCCCGCCCGGCGGCGTCGGTCGTGACCAGGTAGTTCTGCACCAGCACCCGACGCAGCACGTCCACCGCAGGCAGCTCGCCCAGCCAGGGCGGGGCGGCGCTGTCACCGACAGCGCGCAGCAGCACCAGCGCGTCGGTGCCGTAGCCCGCCACCAGCTCGGCACGCTTGGTCGTCGAGGTCGGCAACCGCCAGGTGTCGATACGGGCGCCGTAGCGGCGACCCCATCCCGCCACGTCGATCACCGCGGCGAGCCAGTCCGGCGCCACCACCGCGACGGCCTCCAGAGCAGCTCGCACGCTCTCCCCGGCCAGCTCCAACCGGTTGAGGTCACGCACCGCGGAGATCACATGGGTGGAGTCGCTACGCGCCTTGCCGCCTGCACCCACCAGCCCCTGGGTCTTCAGCGCGTCCAGCAGCAGGTCCAGCACCCGCTGCTCCAGGCCGTGGGCAACCACCCGGGTACGAAACTCCGACAACACCGAGGCGTCGAACCCCTCATCATCAAGGCCCAGGCCCAGCGCGTACTTCCACGAAATCTTGTCCCGAACCGCGTCCGCGGCTTGACGATCGGTCAGGTTCTCCACCATCTGAAACACCGTGACCAGCGCCAACCGCCCCGGTGACCACCCCGGCCGGCCCCGCACCCCGAACGCCGGCGCGAACTCCGCGTCGGGGAACACCTCCCCCAACCGATCCCGCACCGACACCGGCAAGGGCACCTCCCGCCGCCGGTAGGCCGCCCGCACCGCGGCCACGATCTCCGGCGCCGGCTCCGGCCACGACTGTGGCTGCACAGACACCAGACTTAACACATCCCACGGCCGGGGACAGGGAGGGACCGACCGGGCTATCGATCATGAGACCCGAACGGGCCAGAACAGCGACGACACGCCAGACAAAGTCACCACAAGCCCACCCACGAATTAGCCAGCAGGGTCTTACCCTCCCTCAAACGACAACGAGGCCATGGCGCACGCCGCCGCTCAGGCGCTGCGCGCGGTGCTGCGGGATATCGAGGTGGGTGAGCTGGCCGAGGTGCCACTGCGGTCGTTGGCCGAGTTGCACGCCGCGGTGGCGGTGATGAACGCCGCGAGTGCAGCTTGTGACTACGGCATCCTGGGGCAGGTTGTGCCCGGCTTGATCGGCGAGTTGTACACAGTCGCGGAGGTCAACGACAGCGCCGAGGCCCGACGCTTGCTTGTCGACGTGCTGCATGCGGCGTTCTACCTGAGTAAGGACCTCGGGCACGGAGACCTCGCGTGGATGGTGTCCGGGCACCTGCATGCCGTCACCAACGCTCTCGGCGAGCCGGTGCTTGGCGCTGTGGCGGGCTTCGTGCGCTCGCACGCAACGGTGGGCGTCGGGGCACGGGAGCGAGGGTTGACCCTGGCCGAGCGCAGCGCCGAATTGCTGGAGCCCGACGACGGGCCCGCTGGGCAGGTCTACGGCATGTTGCACCTCGCACTCCGCGGTGGTCGGACTGGCCGACAGTTCCCGCGCGCACCTCACCGAAGCCGCCGAGACCGCTGGTCGGACCGGCGATGGCACCTTTGCCGGGCTGAACTTCGGGCCTCGTAACGTCGGGGTGTGGCGGGTTGCCCTCGCGTTGGAGCTGGGTGAGCCGGGCCGGGTCGTGGAGCTGGCCCGCGACGTCGATGTGGCTGCGATCCCCTCGGCGGGGCGTCAGGCCGCTTTTTACGGCGATATGGGCCGCGGGCTCGCCACAATCCGTGGCCGGGAGGCGCAAGCGGTCGAGGCTCTGCATCGCGCTGAGGTTCTCGCGCCACAGCGGATCCGCACGAGCCCGTTCGTCCGCGAGACCGTCAGCGATCTCATGCGCCGCGCCCGGCGCGATGCTATCGGCCGTGAGCTGCGTGGCATGGCCTACCGGATGGGTCTCGCCGCGAGTTGACCGGGTGATCTTGCCTGCGAGGCAAGATCACGAACTTGATCGCGTTCACTCTCGTCAACCGTGACCAACCGCACCACTGACGCAGCAGCGACGGAGCCGGCCAGCAGTAACCGCAAGGTGATCCAGGCGACCTGCGCGCTGCACCGCGGCTCCGTGGGTTTCGCCAATGTTGTCGTCAGCAAGCGCGATGGGAGGATCGTGTTCGACCCGCATGCCACCGGAGCGTGCGTACTGACGCTCGCCGAAGATCAGGCCGTCGCGCTTCGGGACGCGCTGACGAGGTGGCTCGGATGAACCCGCAGTCGCCCCGGTGGTTCCCTGCGGTCGATGGATGACCACGACACCCACCGTGGCACACAGCGCACGGACGGCACCGTGGTCGCGGTGTGCGCCGTGATGTTCGAGCCACGGCCGTTGCGCATCGCGCTACCTGGTCCCGGTGATCCGCCAGATCCGGACCAGATCTGCCCGATGTGCTACCGCGCCAAGCGCACCCAGCGCCTACGGGACAGGTGACACACCACAATCACCACGTGACGGGCAATTCCGCAACGCCCCCGGTGAGCAACTCCTCGCGTACCCGCAGGGACTCGACCGGAACCGCAAGACGCAGCATTGGGAACCGGTTCAGCAGGGCGGGGAACAACATCTGCAGCTCAATGCGGGCCAACGGGGCGCCAACGCAGAATGCCGGGCCGTGGCCGAAAGCCAGGTGCGGATTGCGGCTGCGGTGCACGTCAAACCGGTGCGGTTCGGGAAAGAGCCGCTCATCGAGGTCGGCCACGCTCAACCCGAGCATGACCAGCTCACCGCTCCGGATGGTGACGCCATCGAATGTGAATTCGGTGTTGGCGTAGCGGGGCATTCCGGTGGCTGGCACGCCACCGGACGCGCGCCGGTGTGACAAGCGCAGGATCTCTTCTACCGTCGGTTCGATGAGTGCTGGATCGTGGCGTAGCGCATCCGCCTGCTCCGGGTGGGTGAGCAGCAGGATCGTCCCGCTGTCGATCGCCGCCGCAGTGGTCTCGTGGCCGGCGAAGAGCAACCCAGCGCCGATTAGGGCAATATTGTCGGCGGTCAATACGGGGTCGGTGACGACAGCAGTGGCCAGGTCAGAGATCAGGTCGTCATCCGGCTCTGCCTGCTTACGATCCACCAGCGCGCGCATGTACTCCCACAGGCACTTGAGCCCGGCCTGCGAGCGCGCGGCATCAGTGCGGTGCGCTGTGTCGTCAGACCAGCGGCGGAAATCCTCCCGGTCGGCGTAGGGCACGCCGAGCAGCTCGCAGATCACCAGCGCCGGTAGCGGAAAGGACAGCGCCTCATGCAGGTCGACCGGCTGCGCGTGGTGCGCCATGGCCTCAAGCAAGTC
>JAICHZ010000316.1 GCA_025924655.1 Pseudonocardiaceae bacterium
AACGGCGAGTAGACCTGGCTGCGGTGCAGACCCTCATCGACCGGCTGGCGTCGGACTTGGGCGTGCGCGCTCCGCGGGTGGTGGCCGATTCATCGGACTTCGTGGCCGCGGAGCTGGTCATCAGTAACCGGCTCGGTTTAACCGGGCTGCTAGACGAGTCGGTGAGCTTTGGCGGTGTCTCCGACACTGTCGTTGCCGCCGCGTTGCGCCAGGCGCGGCGTGGCCGTCCCGCCATGACGGTCGCGGCTGCCCCGGACGGATCGACGTTGCGCTGCTACGCCGTCGGCCCTTCCGATGGCCCGGTGGTGGTGCTCGTGTCGGCTTGTGGCATGCCGGTCGGCCTGCTCCGGAACTGGATGACCGGGTTGGGCGACCGCTTCCGGGTGCTCACCTGGGAGAGTCGGGGGATGTTCCCCGCCCGGGATGCTCTGGACGAGGATTTCGACGAGCGCGGATATGACGTGCAGAGCCAGGCCGATGATCTGCATACCGTGCTGGATGTCTTCGGCATCGAGACCGCGCACGTCGTGGGGTTGTGCGGGGGCGCGGCGGTGGCACTCGCCCTCGGCGAGTCCGCCAGGCTTCGCTCACTGAGCCTCTGGCACGGTGATTACGAGTTGGGCCCCGACGTACCCAAGACCAGCCACCAGCAGGATGTCCAGTCGCTGATGCTCATGGCCGGCCGCCAGCGAAAACGCGCAGCCGGCCTGCACACGCTGCTGCGCCGCCCGGCCATGTTGGAGAGCCTTCGTGCCGACCTCGCGCATGAGTTGATCTATCCCTACTCCAGCGCGGAGCTGCTCTACCGATACGGGCGACTCAATGGGGCGATCATGACCTCCGACTGCCGGCCGCTACTGACGCGAATCGATCTACCGACGTTGGTCGTCAGCAGTATGGCGGACAGCACCGCCCATCCCGAAGGATCGGTTTTTGTAGCGTCGCGGATACCGGGGGCGCGGCTTGAACTGCTGCCCCGGGGAGACCATCTCGCGGCGTTCGATGCGGCACCCGAGCTGATTGACCTTGCCCGAACCTTTGTCAGCCAGGCACAGCAGGAACAGACGTGAACGGGCGGGTGGACCAACAGACCGGGCAGCGGATCGCGGCTGGACTGGCGCGCCATCCCTCGATCGCCGCTGCAGCGGTTCGCGGGAACGACCGGCTGATCGCCTATCTGGTGCCCGATGAGCGGTACGCCCCGGTCGTGCACCGAGCGTGCCGGATGGCGGCGGCCGGCTCGCTGGCCGGCCTGTCCTTGCACGAGCCTGCCGGTCAGCTGCTGGTGGCGCAGCTGAACCGGACTGAGACGGACTTCCTCTATCGGGAGATCTTCGTTGAAAACGCCTACTTCCGGCATGGCATTGGGCTTCCGGCAAATCCGGTGGTGGTGGATGTAGGTGCCAACATCGGCATGTTCTCGCTGCTGGTCGCCCACCGCTGCAGCGGTGCTCGAATCGTCGCGGTCGAACCGGTGGCTGAGCTGGCACACGCGGCGTCGGTCAACGCCGAATTGCACGGCGTTGATGTCACGGTGCTGAACTGTGGACTCGGCAGCCGCAGCGGCGAGGTCGCGTTCTCCTACTACCCGAATAACACGCTCATGTCCGGGATGTACGGCGACGCGGAGGAGGACCGTAAGGTGCTGGGTTCCTACCTTCGCACCGCGGCAGGCGCGGAGCTGCCGGAGATGGAGCTGGCGGCCCAGCTCGATCGGTTGGCCGACGACAGGATGCGACCGGAGCTGCGGCGCTGCCGGCTCACCACTTTGCCTGAGGTTGTCGCCGCGCACGGGATCGACCGGATCGACCTACTGAAGATCGATGTGGAGAAGGCGGAGGCCGATGTGCTCGCCGGCATCGATCCGGAAACTTGGCGCAGAATCGACCAAGTCGTCCTGGAGGTGCATGATCTACACGGTCGGCTGCGAGCCGTACTGGACGAGTTGGCGGCGCGGGGCTTCGAGGTGGTCCACGAGCAGGACCCAAGACTGGAACTGACGCCATGTCACAACGTCTACGCCCGCCGGGTCGGCGCCCGCCCGGCAGCCCCGGTCGAGACCCGGCCCGCACAAACCCGGGCCGCGTTAACTGCTGAGCTTCGTGCGTTCGTTGCCCAGGAACTGGCCGACCTTCCGATGCCTAATGAGGTTGTCTGGGTAGCCCGGATCGATGCCGCCGACGTGCCAGCCGAGGTGCGGTGCGCCGCCGCGACCGGGCGTGCGGCGTCAGTGCTTTCCGGCGCTTGGACAGAACTGTTCGGCGCCGGCTCGGACACGCCCGAAGCTGATTTCTTCAGTCTGGGTGGTGATTCACTGACCGCGGTGCGGCTGCTGGTGAAGATTGAAAACCAATTGGGGGAGGAGATCGTCGAGCCGGATCTCATCTTCACGACGTCGCGTTTCGGCGCTTTGGCCGATGCCATCGCCGATGCCCTGCGGTCCCGGGACGAGATCGGCAGCGGGAATGACTCAGGTTAGCGAGGAATGCCCTCTGGAGCGCTGGCTGTGGCGACCGCTTCCGCGTCCCGACGCCCGGCTGCTGTTGCTGTGCTTTCCCTGCGCAGGCGGCGGACCATCGACCTTTTACCGGTGGGCCGAGGAGTTGCCAGCAGAGGTGGAGCTGCTCGCTGTACGGTTGCCCGGCCGGCACACCCGAATCAGCGAGCGACCCTATGACAACTGGGCGGAGTTGCTGCACCGGTTGGTTCAGGTGGTGATCGCGGCGGTGGATCGACCCTTCGCCTTATTCGGACACAGCCTCGGCGCGATGATGGCCTATGAGCTGACCCGTCGGCTCGGCGATGGTGCTGATGTCGCGCCGCACCGGCTGCTGCTTGCCGGGTGCCGGGCGCCGGACGTGCCGTTGCTGCTTCCGGCCATCCATCGGCTGCCGGACGAGGAGTTCACCCGCAACCTGTCCCTGGTCGCCAGCACTCCTCCAGAGGTGTTCGCCGACCAGCGGATGATGCGGCTCGTGCGGCCGCTGATGCGGGCTGATCTCACTCTCGCCGAGACCTGGCCGCCGGTCGCGCCGACTCCGGTGCCCGTCGCGGCGACCGCGTTCGCCGGCCGGAATGACATCGTCGCGCCGCCCTGGAGCACGCGTCGTTGGTCCCGTTTCGTAGGACCGTTCGCGAGCTACGTTCTCGCCGGTGACCACTTCTTCGTCCGTCCCGGTGACGGTTGCTTTCTCGAGCTCTTGGCCGCTGAACTGAACGCGGTCCTGACAGAGGTCGGCTAGACGGGACGGTGCGCGTGGAGTCCATCTACCTTGACGAGCAGCATCAGGGATTCCGCAAGGAGGTACGGGATTTCCTGGAAAAGGCCGTCGTGCCGTTCGCCCCCGAGTGGGAGGCGCAGCGGCGGTTACCGCGGGAAGCGTGGAAATCTTTCGGCGAGCGGGGTCTGCTGGGACTGCGGCATTCCCGCGAGGTCGGTGGCAGCGGCCGTGACCTGTTCTCCTCGGTAGTTTTTCTGGAAGAGCTGGGCCGCACGGGTTTCGGTGGTCTGCGGGCGGCGATCTCGGTGCACGCGTACATGGCGACCTACTACCTCGGCCGCTCAGGTGGTGCTGCGCTGGGCCAGCGCTACCTGGTCCCGGCTGTCGCTGGCGACAAGATCGCCGCGCTGGCGGTCACCGAACCCGATGCGGGGTCGGACCTCGCCGGCCTTGGCGCCACGGTGCACGAGCAGCCGGACCATTTTGTCCTCGACGGCACCAAGAGCATGGTGAGCAACGGCTCGTCGGCAGACTTCTACGTGGTCCTCGCGCGCAGCGGCGCCCGTCCCGGTGCGATCTCCGACGCCGGTCGCGGCGCCACGGGACTCTCGCTGTTCGTCGTCGATGCCAGCAGCCCGGGGATTACGATCGACCGCACCGAGCCGGTCGGTTGGCGCGCCGCCGATCCGGCGACCGTGCGCTTCGAAGCCGTGCGAGTGCCCCGCGACCAGGTCGTCGGCCGATTGGGCAGCGGCTTTTACCAACTTATGCGGGGATTCCAACTCGAGCGCGTGGTCGCGGCGGTTCTCGCGCTCGGCGGCGCCGACCGGAGCCTGCAGCTGACCCGCGAACACCTGGTGCGTCGCAACGCCTTCGGTGCCAGACTGGCCAGTCTTCAGGCCG
>JAICHZ010000317.1 GCA_025924655.1 Pseudonocardiaceae bacterium
CCGGTCATTGAAAAGATTGAGGAAGACCGGACCGTCGTTGTGCCGAGGGGCGGAGTGGATGTGGAAGTCGGTCACGTCGCCCTCGAGCCCGCGCCAGGTGACGACGTAGCAGACCCTCTCATTGTATGGGTCGAGGTCGAGGCGAGCGACAGCGTCGCCGTCGCGGTCTCCGCCATCGCGGATCTCATCGCCGGTCAATTGAACGGAGAATTGCGCGTGGCCGTACTCGTATGCTGTGGCGGTGTCGCCCGCCGCCGAGGCAGGCCCGGCGAAGACCAACATCGAAGAGGCGGAGGCCGCCAGGGCTCCAACCCGTCCCATTGTCCGGGCGCCCTTGCTGAGCTGCATTGTCGCACCTTCCTCGCCGCTGCCGGCCAGCCTACGTTCGCCCTTCGCGCAAAGCGATTTCCAGCAAGCAGGTAGGCCGTCGAGACGATTGTTAGCTGTATGGGCCCCGACCCACTTCAGCATAACCCAAACCGGCTGCACCGTGAATGAGCTGTCCCGGTGTTCTCCACTGGCCCTGCGTATATGCATTGCCGATAATGCACCGAAGAATCCGCGAGTAATTATCCGATAGAGGTGTAACTGTGGACATCCTGTCACTGTGAGTCACCTCACTGACAGTAACCGGAGCGAGCCCGCGACTCGGCCATGCTGGCTAGGGCTTCTAGGCTCGTGCGGTGAGTTATCCCGACGGCGACCTGCGCGACCAGCTTGCCCACGTCGGAGCGGAAGCCGTCCGCACCGGGTTGGTGATTGGATCGGGCGGCAACCTCTCAGGCCGCATGGCCGGCTCCGACCAATGTTGGATCACCGCAGCGGGTAGCTGGCTGGACCGCTTGGAGCCTACGGAGTTCTCGCTGATCAGCATCCCGGAGGGTCGGTTTCGGGATGGGCATCCGCAGCCGTCCAGCGAGTGGCGACTGCACACCGAGACCTATGCCCGACGCCCGGACGTCAACGCGATCATCCATCTGCACCCGCAGACCAGCGTGTTACTGACCGCGCTGGGCTACGACATAGCGCTGATCACCAGTGACCATGCTTATTACCTACGCGAAATCGCTGCCATCCCCTTTGGTCAGCCCGGCAGCGTCGAGCTTGCGGTGGCTGCCGCCGAGGCCGTCGCCGGTGGAATCAACGCCCTGATGCTCGACCATCACGGTTGCTCCGTGCTGGCTGATTCGGTGGAGCTCGCGCACAAACGGGCCGTCAACCTTGAGGAGGCCGCCCGGAGCACCTATGCCGCGCTGCTGCTGACGGCGGGGCGATCGCGTCGGGTCCCGCAGGTCCCGGAGGCTTTTCTAGAGGCCGTCGGCCGCGGCGAGGCCCAGGTATGAGCGCGCCGTTGCGATTGCGTCCGCCGCGTCACCGGGTCAGCCGGCGAGCGATCATCTGGTGGAGCACCCAGGCCGCTGCCGAGGTGGCGGCGGTGTTGGCCCCGCTGGTGATCGGCGTGTTCGTCTGGGACGACGCCCGGCCGTGGCTGGTACCTGGCACGGTCGCGGTGGCCATCATCGGTTTGGGGTACCTGCTGGTGATGCCACGGTGGCGGTTCCGGGTGCACCGGTGGGAGACCACTGATGCCGCCGTGTATACCTCGGCGGGCTGGATGAGCCAGCAATGGCGGGTTGCACCGATGTCTCGGATCCAGACCGTGGACACCGAGCGTGGACCGCTGCAACAGCTGTTCGGACTGGCCACCGTCACGGTCACCACCGCATCCGCGGCCGGGGCGTTGCGGTTGGCCGGGCTGGACCGCGCGGTGGCCGAGGACCTCGTCGAGCAACTCACCGCAATGACCCAGGCGACTCCCGGGGACGCCACATGACCGCGGTGATTGCGCCAGGTGAGCCCGGCTGGCAGCGCCTCAACCCGTGGATGCTCGCCGTCACTCCGCTGCGCCAGCTTGCCGGACTCCTGCCGGTGATCGCGGTAGTGGTGGTGATCGGGATCGGTCAGGACGTCGGCGGGCGGATCTATAGCGTCCTGGCCGGTGTGCTGGTTGTGCTGTTCACCGGGATGTTGCGTTGGTTCACCACGCGCTACCGGATCACCAGCGAGCGCGTCGAGCTGCGCACGGGTGTGGTGTTCCGCAGCACCCGGTCGGTCGCGCGGGACCGGATTCGCAGCGTCGACGTTACCGCCGGGCCGATACACCGGTTGTTCCGGTTGTCAGTGGTCAAGATCGGGACCGGAGAACGCGCCGAGGGGCGTGAGGCTCGGGAGCTGACCCTGGACGCGATTTCCGCGGCCGAGGCCGACCGGGTACGTCAGCGGCTGCTGGATCCCCTCGATGCCGGTGGTCCGGACCGCTCAGATGCGCCGGCTGCCACCGAGTTGGCCGCACTGAGCTGGTCTTGGCTGCGCTTCGCGCCGCTCACAGTGTCAAGCCTGGTTGCGCTGGTTGCGGTCGCCGGCGCTATCGGGCAACTGATCAATGATGTCGGTGCCAACGCGGTGGACGTCGGTGGTGTCCGCGAGAAGCTGACTATGGCCCCGCTGTGGGTGGGCATCGCTGCGTTCGCGGTGCTGGTGCTGATGATCGCGCTGGGTGGCTCGGTCTTGATCTTCATTGAGGCTTGGTGGGGATTCACGCTGGTCCGTGAGTTGGGCGGGACCCTGCGAATTCGTCGAGGGCTGTTCACCACCAGGTCGGTCTCGCTGGAGGAGCGACGACTGCGCGGCGTTGAGGTGGTCGAGCCGCCGCTGCTGCGGTTCGGGCGGGGGGCCCGGACTATCGCGGTGGCGACCGGGCTGGGTGGACGGCGCGGCCACGGCCGGGGAACTTTGCTGCCGCCCGCCCCCCGCAGCGAGGCGCATCGGGTGTCGGGGGCGGTGCTCGCAGAGGATCCCTCCCCCACCGCCAGCGTGTTGCGCAGGCATCCGCTGGTGGCCCTGCGGCGTCGGTTGGTCCGCGCAACGGTGCCGGTACTGGTGGCATCCGCGGCGCTGTGGCTTGCTCCGGTGCCGACCTGGGTGGCATGGGCCGTGCTGGGCCTGCTGCCGGTGGCCGTGCTACTTGCGCTGGACGCCTACTGCAACCTTGGGCACGCGCTGACCAGCCATTACCTAGTCACCCGGCACGGTGCCGGAGTGCGTGGCACGGTCGCGCTGCAGCGCACTGGGGTGATCGGCTGGACGGTGTCGCAGTCGCTGTTGCAGCGCCGGGCCGGCCTGGTCACGGTGACCGCAACCACCGCAGCAGGCAACGGTGGGTATTCGGTCATCGACATCGAAACCTCCGAAGGATTGGCCGTCGCCGAGCAGGCGGTGCCAGGACTGCTCGAGCCGTTTGTGCAGCATGACGTGAGTGGCGTCACGCACCCACTAGGCTCGACGGCGTGAACGACCGTCTGGTATGGATCGACTGCGAGATGACAGGGCTGGACGTCGGCAAGGACGCGTTGATCGAAATCGCGGCGCTGGTCACTGATGGAGACCTTCGGGTGCTCGGCGAGGGCGTCGACGTGGTAATCCATGCTGACGATGCCGCGCTGGATTCGATGCCTGAGGTGGTCCGCGACATGCACGCCAAGTCCGGTCTGACCGAGGCGGCGCGGCAGTCCACCGTGAGCCTCGCCGAGGCGGAGCGGCTGGTGCTGGCCTATGTCCGCAGGTGGGTACCCGAGGCCCGCTCGGCGCCGCTGGCAGGCAACTCGATAGCTACCGATCGGGCTTTCCTGGCCCGTGACATGGCCGAACTCGACGGCTACCTGCACTACCGGATGGTCGACGTGTCATCCATCAAGGAGCTGTGCCGGCGCTGGTACCCGCGGGTCTACTACGCCCAGCCGGCCAAGGGTCTGGCGCACCGGGCACTAGCCGACATCATCGAGTCCATCCGTGAGCTGGCCTACTACCGGCGCGCCGTGTTCGTGCCGGCACCAGGCCCGAGTTCGGAGCAAGCGCGGGCGGCCGCCCAGGCCGTCACCGATCAGGTGCCCAACCGCTAACCGGACAGCGCTGCCGCTATTATCGTCCGCAGCGCTGGTGAGGCAGCAACATGGTGGGTGTAGCTCAGCTTGGTAGAGCACCTGGTTGTGGTCCAGGATGTCGCGGGTTCGAGTCCCGTCACTCACCCCATGGTTCATTTAAAACACTGTCTCGGCCCGC
>JAICHZ010000318.1 GCA_025924655.1 Pseudonocardiaceae bacterium
GACGCCTTGCCCTATCTCGTCACCTTGCTGGTGCTGGCCGTCTTCGCGCGCCGCGGCCGATCCGAGACACCCGAGGCGCTCACCCGATCCCTGAGCCGCAGCGGCTAACTCAGCGCACAGCACCCATCGGAAGGATCAGCTATGTCCACACGTTCTGCCCGCCTGTCACGGGTGCTCGCGCTAGCAGTCGTCGGCCTGCTCGCCGCCGCGTGCTCCAGCACCAGCAATTCCAACGTCGCCGGCGACTCCGGCTCAGCCAAGACCACGGTAGGTTTCGTCATGGTCGGCTCGACCAGCGACTACGGCTACAACCAGGCCGTCTACACGGCCAGCCAGCAGCTAGCCAAGGACATGCCCAACGTCGACGTGATCACTGCGGACCACGTCCCGGAGAACAACGCAGTCACCCAGACCATGCAGTCGATGGTGAACAAGGGCGCGAAAGTCATCTTCGCCTCCAGCTACGGTTACTTCTCCTACGCCGAGAAGTTCGCCGCGGCCCATCCGGACGTGATCGTGCTACATCAGGGCGGCTTCGAGACCGGCAGGTTCACCCCGAACTTCGGCACCTACTGGGGGCAGGCCTACGAGCCGGTCTCGCTCGGCGGTATGGCCGCCGGTGGGCTGACCAAGACCAACAAGCTGGGCTTCGTCTACGCCTTCCCGATCAGCCAGACCATCGCCAACATCGACGCATTCGAGCTTGGTGCGCGCAGCGTCAACCCGCAGGCGCAGACCTACCTGGTCAACACGTCCAACTGGTGTGACCCGCTGAAACAGAAGGAAGCCGCCGCCGCGCTGCTGTCCGAGGGAGTAGATGTGCTCAGCCAACACCAGGACTGCCAGACCACGGTGATCCAGACCGCCAAGGCGGCGGGCAAGTATGTGGTGGGCTACCACTACGACGCCAAGGCACTGGATCCGAGCGGGTGGCTCACCGGATCCACCTGGGACTGGACACCGGTTTTTGAGGCGATCACCAAGGTCGCCTTGAGCGGTAACTTCACCGGCAGCAAGTACAACGCCAACTGGGTCGGCTCGTTCGCCGACAACGACAATCCGTTGACCTTGGCGTCCTTCGGATCCTCAGTACCGCCGGACCTGCAGGCGAAGATCGCTGCGGCGCAGACCGCGCTGAAGAAGCCAGGGGCCTCGGTTTTCACCGGACCGATCACCTGCCAGGACGGCAGTACGCTCGTGGCGGCCGGCCAGACGATGACCTACGACCAGGTCAACAACATCAGCTGCCTGGTGAATGGTGTCGTGGGCACCCTGCCCAAGTCGTGACACCAACCGGCAACGTCACCCAGCCGGCGCTGATGGCCCTCGCCGCGGCCCGCGAGGTCACGCAGCCGGTGTTCACCGCGGTGTTCGACGAGCAGTGGGTGCGTTCGGCGCTCCAGGCCGCCCCGGTGAGCGACGGCATCGAGTCACCGCTGTCTGGGATGGCCTTCGCGGTCAAGGACAACATCGACGTCGAGGGCGTCCCCACCACCGGTGCCTGTCCCGCAATCACCGCTCCGGCGTTGCGGTCAGCGGCGGCGGTGCAGCGGCTGATGTCGGCCGGCGCGATCCCGATCGCCAAGACGAACATGGACCAGTTCGCCACCGGCCTGGTCGGTACCCGCTCGCCGTACGGCGCCTGCCACAGTGTGGCGTCGGCGGCACACGTCAGCGGTGGCAGCAGTTCGGGCAGTGCACTCGCGGTGGCACTCGGGATCGTCGATCTCGCGCTGGGCACCGACACCGCGGGCAGTGGCCGGGTGCCGGCCGCGTTCAACGGGCTGGTCGGCATGAAACCTTCCCGGGGACTGATCTCCAATCGCGGCCTGATGCCCGCCAGCCCGTCCCTGGACTGCATCACCACCTTCAGCCGGACGGTCGCGTTGGCCCGGTTGGCCTTCGAGACGTTGATTGCCCCCGATCTGGACGACCCGTACTCCCGGCCGATGCCGACCACTGCGCCAACCGGGGTCGCGGAGCGGATGCGGGTGATCGGCATACCGTCCTCCCGGCTCGACCTCGACGATCCGCATCGGCAGGCCTGGCGCGACGCGGTGACCCACGCGGCCACCGTCGCCCGGGTAGTGCAGGTAGACGTCGAGCCATTGCTGGCCGCCGCCCGGCTGCTGTACACCGGGCCGATTGTCGGCGAGCGGCTGGCCGCGTTCGGGCAACTCCTCGAACCCGACGGACCGCATCTCGACCCGACCGTGCGACAGATCGTCCTGGCCGCGCGATCGGCCACGGCGGTCGACGTTTACCGGGCACAACATCTGCTCGCCGCGCTCACCGCACAAACGCGGGCCGTGTTCATCGGCATCGACGCGATCATGCTGCCGGCCACCCCGGGGCACCCGACGCTGGCGGAGGCCGCCGCCGACCCGGCCGGGGTGAACTCGCGGCTGGGTACCTACACCAACATGGTCAATCTGCTCGACCTCTGTGCGGTGGCGGTACCGGCCGGTGCCCGCCCGGACGGACTCCCCTTCGGTGTGCAGCTGATCGCCCCGGCCTTCGCCGATCGCCCGCTACTCCAGCTGGCCTCGCGCTGGTGCGGCGAACCCGTACCCGATCCGGCGCTCGGCGCACACCGCACGCTGCTCGCCGTGGCCGGGGCGCATCTCACCGGCCAGCCGCTGAACGCCGCACTGGTCGAATTAGGTGGACGGCTGCACCGCCGGGCGCGGACCGCTGCTGGATACCGGATGTACGCGGTGCCCGGGCCGCTTCCGCGGCCGGGCCTGGTCCGCACCGGCGACGGCCCGGCCGACGGGATCGAACTGGAGATCTGGCATCTCCCGCATCAAGGCCTGGGCTTGTTACTACCCACCGTCTCGCTGCCGTTGAGCCTGGGCCAAATCGAGCTTGACGATGGCACCTGGATCACCGGCTTCGTCGGCGACTCGCTGCGCACCGAGTCTGCCGAGGACATCACTTCTTACCGGGGGTGGCGGGCCTACCTGAACGGGCACCGCAAGGGTTAGGGGTGCCGGCGTAGGCCGATCCGCCGGGAGCGGCGATCTCCGGAGACTTGGCCGTTTGTCTCAGCGCCGCGGCGGCGGCGTACTGCGGCGCCGGCCCGGGCGGCGGCACCGGCCACTCGTCGGCGCAGCGGCGGGCGCAACCCGAGGCGGCGCATGCTGCGGGCGGTGCGGCGGATCGCCCGGCGCTCGCGGGGCGCGACCTCCCAGGCCGAGGGATGCTGCGCGAGCCACCGGTAGCGGTAGCTCGCATAGGGCACATGAACCAGGTACAGCAGCATGGCCACGCCCAGCGACACGAGCGGGAACGTGATCACCGCGGCGGCCAGCCCGGCGATCAGCGCCAGCAGCGGCGCCACTGCCGGGGCCGGCACCCGGATCGTCTTCATCGACAGGGTGGGCAACCGGCTCACCATCGCCACGGCCACCGCGACCGTCCAGGCTGCCACGGTCACCGGCGATGACCACCAGCCCGATCCCAGCTGGAGGAACACGGTCAGCGGAAGCAACGCCAGCAGCGCCCCAGCCGGGGACGGGATCCCGATGAAGAATTCCTTGGCGAACGGCACCGCGTCGGAGTCGTCGAGCAGGGTGTTGAACCGGGCCAGCCGCAACACGACGCAGACGGTGAACACCAGCGCTACCGGCCATCCCACCCGGGTGCCATTGAGCGCCCAGACGAACAGCACGACCGCGGGCGCTACTCCGAAGGACACGCAATCGGCCAGCGAGTCCAGCTCGGCGCCGATCCGGGAGGTGGCGTCGAGCAACCGGGCCAGCCGCCCATCCAGCGAGTCCAGTACCGCGGCCACCCCGATCGCGGCGAGCGCGCCGGTGAAGTTCCCATCCAGGGCGAACTTCAGCGCCGACAGGCCCGAGCACAGCGCCAACACCGTAATGACGTTGGGTAGCAGCCGGACCCCGGCGCCGGCGTTGGGCACCGGTTACGCCTCCGGGGCCGGGGGTAGCCGCGCGAGTGCGGTCTCCCCGCCCACGGTGTGCTGGCCCAGGTGCACCAGCACGGAACTGCCGGGCGGCAGGTAAAGATCTACCCGGGACCCGAAGCGGATCATGCCGTAGGTGGTGCCGGCGGCCAC
>JAICHZ010000319.1 GCA_025924655.1 Pseudonocardiaceae bacterium
GAGACCCTCATCGAGTCCGACTCCTTCGCCCCGCTCACGGCTGAGCTGCGCCGAGCCGAGGCCAACTACCACGACCTCGAGAAGGTACTCCCACGTGTGGTCACAAGGCGCTCGCTCGCTGACGCCGACGACCTCGGTGCCGTCCTACTCCACCGGCTCAGCCTCGCCACCAGCCAGCCTGCCACTGGAAACCGCCGGCCGCGGGCCCGGTTGATCTCCGGCCTTATCCCCGAGGCACTCGGCGTCATGAGCGAGGAGATGCGCATCGCTCTCGACCAGCGTCGCTACCTCATCGAAGCCCGCGCATTGCACCTGGCCGGAGCTGCCGTCAGGGGTGGCGACACGTGGGTTCGTCTGCTCGGCGAGTCGCCCATTCACGGTCCTACGCACGGGCGATGGATCAGGGAGGTTGCAACCGTCGCTGGCTACCGCGACCGCTACCTCATCGACTCCCGTCTCCCGCTTGGCGACCGCCCCACCAGCGACGCTCAATGCATCGATGCTGCCCGCGCCAAGGGCGCACTTCGGCGAGCCAAGGCCCTGGCCGCCGACTCGGACCGATGCGCCCCCCAGGCGCGGGCCGCCGCGCTCGACGGCCGAACGATCTGATCCGGAATCGTTCCCTGGGCCCCCCGCGGCCACCCTCATCCACAAGGAACCCGGTCTCGGTAGACCCAGTGTCGGCGATTCCTCATACATGTAGGGAAGACGCGGTCCGGACCGCGACTGAGAGAAGGGTGTGGGCGCTCACGTAATTCCCGGTGGCTGCGCTCAGGTATTTCCGCAGCTGGTGGGTCCTTGTTGATGTTCTACCGGTTTCCTCTCTGGTTGTCACGCTTGGGGTTGTCATTGGCGTAGTCGGCGGTGTTCGGCGACGCGGCAGCGGGTGCTGCAGTAGCGGCGTGGCCGGCCGCGGCTGGTCAGGTCGAGGTGGATGGTGTTGATGCACCAGGGCCGCCGGCAGGGTAGGAGCAGGCAGTGCGGGTGCTCGGGGCAGGGCTGTGCTCGTGGGGGGCTGGTAACGATATTCGTCGGCGTGTTCATCGTGCGGCGTTGGTGGTCGAGGTGGGTGTGGTCGTGGTTCCGGGTCGTTTGTGGGGTCGGTAGCTGGCGCCGTTCATGAACACCTGGTGGCTGGTGTTGATCAGCCGGTCGAGGAGTGACTCGGCGACGACCGGGTTCGGGAACAGCGGATACCAGTCGACCGGGGCCCGGTTGGCGGTGATGATCAGGCTCTTGGCTGCGGCGGCGCGGGCGGAGACGAGCTCGTAGAGGTCGTCGGCTTGTTGGGGGGTGTGCTCGCGCATGGCGAAGTCGTCGAGGATCAGCAGTGCGGGGCGGAGCAGTTCGGCCAGCCGCCGCTCGTAGCTGTGGTCGGCGTGGCCGCCGGCGAGGTGGGCGAGCAGTCGGCTGGTCTTGGTGAATCGCACTTCGGCGGCTTGCCGGATGGCGAGGTGGCCGAGGGCTTGGGCGATGTGGGACTTCCCGACCCCGACGGGACCGTAGAGGATCACCGACTCGCCGGCGGTCAGCCAGCGCAGCGCGGCCAGGTCCCGGATCTGCGCGGCGGGCAGTTTCGGGTTGGTGGCGAAGTCGAAGCCTTCTAGGGTGGTCTGCTGCTCGAAGCGGGCGCGGCGCAGCCGGCGGCTGATGGCGAGGGTCTCGCGGCGGGTGATCTCGTCATGGCAGAGCACCTGCAGGAACTCCAGGTGGCCGAGCTCACCGGCGCGGGCCTGGGCGAGGCGGGCGTCGAGGGTCTCCAGCATCCCGGACAGCTTCAACGTGCGCAGGCATTGATGCAGGGCGGGTTCGACGACACTCATGCTGACACCTCGCCCTCAACGTCCTCAATGTCCTGGGCGTCCTGGGTGTTCTGGTGGTGCTGGGTGTTCGGGGCGCCGTTGGTGGTCTCGTTGCCCTGGGTGTCGCCGTGTTCGTCGTCCTGATCGCGACGGCGTTCGCCGTTCGTGGTGACCGCGTCCATCACAGCGGTGCTGGTGGTGGACAGTGCGACGACGTTGCCGAACAGCGTGTCGGGGCCGTGCAGGAACGCCGCCGCGCCACCGTCGCCGGTGCCGGCCGGCGGTGGGTCGCTCTCGGTGCCGGCGGCGAGGATGCCCTTGATGGTGCGGTAGGTCGGGTCGCCGACCAGTAGCGCCTTGCCGCAGGCTGCCTCCAGCCGGGCCGGGCCGTGCTTGTCCGCGAGGCCGAGCACGCCTTGGGCGGCACGCAGCCGGAACAGCGCGTTCACCGCGAGCAGTTCCTCGACCACCGCGGTGGTGTCCTCGCCGATCTCGGCGGCGCGGGTCCGGCACCAGCGCGGGGTCCGCATCCGGAACGCGATCTTCTCCGGCGGGTAGTGGGAGTAGTCGGTCTGTTTGCCGCTCGCCTTGAACGGGTGGGTGGCGACCAGCTCGCCGCGACAGAAAATCTGCACCGTGGTGGCGGTGGCCCGCGCGTCGATCTTGGTGCCGATGAACCGCCACGGCACCGAGTACAGGGTCTTGGCGACCTTGACGTGGATGTCCGGCCCGACCGTCGGCGTCGACCAGGACGTGAGTACGAACACGGCGCGTGGCAGCGGCTTGAGCTCGCCGGCCTCGACCGCCTCGAACACCGACAGCGGAGCTGCGCCACCCAGTGGGCGGCATGAGCGACGCCCAGCCACATCTCGCGACCAGACGACCGCAGCCTGTTGCATCGCCTCGAGCGAGGCGAACTCACGGCCACGGAAGAACGAGTCGCGACAGTACGGCATCGGCCGCTCCACCCGAGGTTTGTCACGCGGCTTGTGGGCGCGGGCCGGATCGATCAACACCCCGTAGTGCGCGGCCAGCTCCGCATAGCACCGGTTGATCATCGGGTCATACAGGTCCGCTTTGACCACGCCGGTCTTCAGATTGTCAGGGACCAGGCGCGCCGCGGCACCGTCGAAGAACCGAAACGCCTCGACATGGCACTCGGCCCACGCCCGCTGATCCATCGCCAACACCGGCCGCAAGAACAAGCGCCTGCTGCAGGCCAGCACCATCACGAAACCCCAGACCCGCCGGCGTCGACCACCCAGCGGATCCATCCACATGCCCAGATACCCATAGTCGATCTGGGCCTCCGAGCCAGGCGGCGGGTCCTCACCGAGTACCGTGACCTTCGCCCGCAGCGCCTGCTCAGGCAGATTCGCCGCGATCCACCGCTTCAACGACGCCACACTGGCCGCCAAGCCCTGCTCATCACGCAGCCGCTGATGGATCGTCGCCTTGGTCACCCCCTCCTCGAGCTGGGCGACGATGTAGTCGCGATACGGCTCGATCAACGGCCACGACACCTGCCGCAGCGTCGCATCGGCCAACTGCGGGAACCAGTCGGCCACCAACACCGACCACTCACCCTGCGACCGCCCGCTACCCGGCCCCCACCCACCCGCCAGCACCGGCGTCAGATACTTCTTCACCGTCTTGCGATCCACCCCAAGACTGGTCGCGATCTCACTCTGCGACCGGCCCGCGTCCCAGTGGACCAACATCTCCGTCACATTCACCACGTCGAAACTTCTCCTCGCCATCAAGGCTCCCGTCAGCTCGTCTGGACGGGAGCAGCCTTCGACCTGCGAGGACCACACCAACGACGACACGCACGTCGTCCCGGTGCGGAATTACGTGAGCACGCCCCTGGGGAATTACCTGAGCGACAACCGCCTCAACCTGGGGAATTACCTGAGCGCCGACACCGAGCGCCCAGGTCCCGCCTCGGCATGGCCTGCGATCGAACAATGCAACAGAGCCCCGATGCGCTCCCGTCAACAACACCGACAACAAGCCCTCAACCGCCCACCGCACGAGCCGGGAGAATGATCGAGGCTAGAGGTCACTGCCGGGGGCGCTTCCCAGAGTTGGCTCGAGAAGCCGGCGCGTCCGCTCGAGGGGCAGCAGGCGTGGCAGTGGTGAGCGCTAGCGTTCCTAGTATGGCCGTCATCAAGGCAAGTGCCGTTATTCGCAAAGTGAAGTCGGTCATCCCTGCCGCTAGAAGCACTGCTGCGGATACCGCGAACCACCAGTCCCGGCCGCCGCTCCATCC
>JAICHZ010000320.1 GCA_025924655.1 Pseudonocardiaceae bacterium
CTACCGCTTCACGCTGGCCAACGAGCGCACCTTCCTGGCGTGGATCCGCACGGCGCTGGCGCTCATCGCCGGCGGGGTGGCCGTCGTGCAACTGGTCCCCGACCTCGGGTTCCCAGGATCGCGGCGGATCGTTGGCGCGCTGCTCGCTGGGATGGGCGTGCTGGTGGCCGGAGGAAGCGTGCGGCGCTGGCGGCAGGTCCAGCAGGCGATGCGTCGGGACACCGTCCTGCCGCCGACGCGGATGCCGCTGCTGCTGGGCGCCGGGCTGGTCGTGTTGACGGTGGTCGTGCTCGTGCTGCTGCTGACCTCCCGATAGGCGCCTATTCATGGCACGGCTCACCGAGCTACCCGGCCGGTGCGGCGCTGCTGCTGGCTCGGCCTGGCCGTCATCGGGCTACTGGTGATCTAGTCGGCAGGTGGCCACCGCGACGACGTCGCGGAGTATCCCGGTGAGCGCCCGTCCCGCCGGCCACACCGCGCGCAACGTGCGGGTCAGGTCCACCCCAGCGACGTCGACGGCGACCAGCCGACCATCCGCCAACTCCTCGGCCATCGTCAGCGAGCTGAGCACAGCCGCGCCCACCCCGGCCCCGACCGCCGCCTTGATCGCGGTGGTGGAGGACAGCTCGACCGTGGGCTCGGCGAGCGGATGGTGATCGGTCAGGACCGCCTCCAGAGTGTCGCGGGTGCCCGAACCGGGCTCGCGCGCCACCAGGGCGGTCGCCGCGAGCTCCGCCGCGTCGACGGGGCGGCGCCGGCGGCCCCACGGGTGCCCGCGCGCCACCACCAGCTGCAGCCGGTCGTGGCCCACGATCCGGCACTGCAGCCCCTCGGGCAGGTCCGGTCCCTCCACAAAACCGATGTCCACGGCATCGGCGAGCACTAGCCGGGCGACTTCGACGGAGTTGACCACCTGCAGCGACACGCCGGCGTTCGGCCGCCGTAGGCGCAGATCGACCAACCAGGACGGCATCAGGTACTCGGCCACTGTCATGCTCGCCGCGATCCGCAGCCGGTCCTCGTGCCGGGTCCGCAGCGCCGCGACGCCCGCGTCCAGGGCCGCCGCGGCCGCGACCACCGGCCGGGCCCAATCCGCGACCATCGCACCTTCGCGGGTCAACCGGGATCCGGCCGCGGACCGCTCGATCAACGCCAGCCCGAGCAGGTTCTCCAGGTGGCGGATCCGGGAGCCGGCGGCTGGCTGGGAGATGCCGTGCTGGCGCGCCGCCCGACCCAGACTGCCCAACCGCGCCACCGACAGCAGCAGGTCCAGCGCGCCGATCTCCGGGACCCTGGGCGACAGTGGCGCTGTAGGTCGAAGTGCGTGCTCTTCAGGACGCGCCGAGCAGCGAGACTGCTGCGGTTGAGGGCGCGCCCGGGCTCGGCCGCTCAATCGATGATCACTCCATCGCGCTCGGTTTGCCAGGCGTGCCAGCCGCCGATGAGGTCGGAGACGTCGTCGAAGCCGTGGGCGCGCAGCAGGCTGGCGGCCGCGATGGAACGGTAGCCACCAGCGCAGTGCACGAGGACGGGCCGGGCCGGGTCGAGTGCGGGCATCAGCTCCCGCAGCCGAGGCAGCGGCAGGTTGACCGCGCCGGGGAGGGTGCCGCCGGCGAACTCGCCGGGGCCTCGGACGTCAACCACCTGCAGGTCGGCCACGGTGGCGATGCGCTCGGAGGCCTGCCGGGCGGTGAGCCGGCTCTGGGTCCGGGTCAGCTCGGGCTGGGTGATCAGGGCGTCGAGGTTGGTCACAGCGCCAGTGACCGTGTCGACGCCGACGCGGGCCAACCGCAGCCGCGCTTCGACGACCTCCGCCGGGGTTCCGACGAGGATGACCGGCTGGTCGGGGGCGTGCACGGCGGCCGCGTACTCGGCGAAACGTCCGGAGAGTCCCACATTGACCGCGCCACGGAGGTGCCCGGCCGCGAAAGCCTGGTCGTCGCGGACGTCGAGGAGTAAGTCACCGGTCTGCTGGCGGGCCACGGCCTCCGCGGCGGGGATGTCCGCGACTGTGGCCGCGGGATCGAAGGCGGCGTGCCCGGCGCGGTTGAGGGCCACCTCCTGAGTGAAGTAGGCCGGTGGATCGGGCAGGCCTTCGGTGACCGCGGCGACGAAGGCGTCCTCGGTCATCGGCGCCAGCGCGTAGTTCACCACGCGCTGGTGCCCGAGGGTGGACACCGTCTCAGAGGACAGCGCCTTCCCGCACGCGCTGCCGGCGCCGTGGCCCGGGTACACGAGCACCTCATCGGGCAACGGAAGGATCTTGGTTTGGAGCGAGCGGTACAGCTCACGGGCCATGTCCGCCGCGCTGCGTCCGGCCGCCCCGAGCAGGTCCGGGCGCCCGACGTCACCGAGAAACAGGGTGTCACCGGTCAGCACCGCGGCCGGGGCTTCATTCCTCGCCTGCTCATAGACCGCCAACGTGATCGACTCCGGGGTATGCCCAGGGGTGGCCAGCACCTCGATCATCACCCCGGTATCCGGGTCGCCGAGCCGGATGCGCTCGCCGTCGGAGAGCCGGCGGATCGGAAAGCTCACCGGCGCTGCCTCGCCCATCGCGATCGCAGCGCCGGTCTGGGTGGCCAGCTCGGTGTGCCCGGGGACGAAGTCGGCGTGCACATGGGTGAGGACGACGAGCTCGATGGACAATCCGCGTTGCTGCGCTGCGGCGAGATACTCACTGACGTCGCGCCGTGGGTCGACCACCACCGCGCGCCGGGAGACCTCATCTGCGACCAGGTAGGACGCCTGGGACAGGCACCCCAGGTAGAACTGATCCACGATCATGGTGGACTCCTCGGTCGCCGCCACGCTGTTGTCCGGACAAACGGACTATACACCGGAGGTCGGGACGCGGCTGTCCGCCCGCAGGTTGTTACCGCGGGGCCCCCAGTCGGAAAGGACCGCAAACCGGTCACCACGCACGGTGGCCGTCCGCCATTCGACCGGGTGGCGGTGCAGGCAACCGGTGCGCTCGATGAACAGGCAAGCAGCTCCGCGGGGCACGGCCAGCAGAGATCGGAGGGCCTTGTCCGGCACCACCGCGGTGATCCGTTCGCGGCCGCCGGTGAGTCGCACCCCGCACCGGCAGGCGAGCTCGTCGTAGAGCCCGCTGCGGGTGAAGTCGGCGTCGAGCACCGGTGTGGCGAGGCCTGCGGGCAACCAGATCCGATCGTGGGCCAGTGGCTCCTCGCCCGCCCACCGCAGGCGCTCGAGGTAAACGAGCTCGGCATCGTCGGGCAGCCCCAGATTCCTGGCCGCCGCCGGGTTGTGTTCGGCCCGCAGCGCGAGCACGTCGCTGCGCTGCTCCATGCCCCGTGCCTCGATCTCCTGGAACAGGCTGTACAGGCTGCCCAGTGGCTGCTCGATGGGTTGCTGTGCAATCCAAGTACCCCGGCCGCGGGCGGAATCGAGCACACCGGAATCGCGCAGCCGGCGCAGCGCCTCCCGCACGGTATGCCGGGAGACCGCGTACTGTTCGACCAGCTCCAGCTCGGTAGGAAAGTGCACGGCGAACGCCCCGGTCCCCATCCGCCTTCGCAGGTCCTCCTGCATCTGGGCCCACAGCGGCAGCGGATTGGTGCGATCCACCGCTTGGATCCGGTCACGACGTGGCATCCGGGGCGCTCCTCAGTTCCACTGTCCTCGGTGTCCGGACAACCATACTCCATGACGTGCTACTGCATGCCGACTCGCCACCATCCGTGCTTGTCCTAATGTACGTACTAGGAGACTCATCACGGGAGCTGCGCAGATGAGTCGCCGCCGGTTCGGAGCGCGGTGAGCCGCGTGACCCGACAACCGACCCTGGAGATGGACCGATCGTGCCTCTATCGGTCACGGTGCGTTGGGTTTTCGTAGAAGCTGCCTCGTCGTTCTCCGCGCCGGATGAGCTTGCCTTGAGCGGCGAGTCGCCGGAGGAGCCGGCTCGCCTGCGGCGGTGTGATGGCGCAGAGTTCGGTGGCTTGTGCCCGGGTGATCTGACCGTGCGCCTCAACGTAGGCGAGCACCATCTGCTCTTGCTGGAGCGGCTCGAAGCCACGA
>JAICHZ010000321.1 GCA_025924655.1 Pseudonocardiaceae bacterium
CACCGTGCTGCTCAATGGGCGCCGGGCGATCAGCTGCCTGACGTTCGCGGTGGCGCAGGATGGCGCGGAGGTCATCACCGCGGCGGGTCTGGCTGATGGAGATCAGTTACACCCGGTTCAGCGGGCGTTTGTAGCCCACGACGGCCTGCAATGTGGTTACTGCACGCCTGGTCAGATCTGTTCGGCGGTTGGGATGCTTGATGAGTGCAAGGCGGGCTGGCCGAGCTATGTCACGCCCGACGTTCGCACTAGGCCCGAGTTTGATGACAAGGAGATCCGCGAACGCATGAGCGGCAATCTGTGCCGCTGCGGGGCTTATACCAACATCATCGCCGCGATCCGGGAGGTGGCTGGCTGTTGATTCCCTTTGATTACCGGCGGGTTAGCGATCCGGCGGACGCGGTCGCTGCTGTTGCCGGTCGGCCCACGGCGGTGTTCCTCGGCGGCGGGACAAACCTCGTCGACCACATGAAGCTCGGCGTCGTGAGCCCTGATTTGCTCGTTGACGTCACCCATCTGCCGCTGCGGAGCATCGAGGTGCTCTCAGATGGTGGGATGCGCATCGGCGCCGGGGTGCGCAACAGCGACCTCGCCGCGGACCCGATGATTAGGCAGCGTTACCCGGTACTGGCGCAGGCGCTGCTCGCGGGGGCGTCTGGGCAGCTGCGTAATCTTGCGACTACTGGCGGAAACCTTCTACAGCGCACCCGGTGTGTGTATTTTCGGGATGTCAGCACACCGTGCAACAAGCGCGAGCCCGGTGCGGGTTGCTCGGCGATTGAGGGTTACACCCGCTACCACGCGATCCTGGGGGCTTCAGAGCATTGCGTCGCGGTACACCCGTCCGATATGGCCGTTGCCCTGGTGGCGCTTGACGCTGTCGTACGTGTGCACAGTCGGGAGGGGGAACGGGTCATCCCGCTGACCGAGCTGTACCGGTTGCCAGGCGACGAGCCCGCGCGTGACACCGTCTTGCAGCATGGCGATCTGATCACCGCGGTGGATCTTCCAGCGATGGGAATGGCCGTACGATCCCGCTACCGCAAGGTACGTGACCGGGCCTCCTACGCCTTCGCTCTGGTCTCAGTGGCCGCGGTTCTTGACGTCACAGATGCCACAGTGCGTGACGTGCGGATCGCCTTGGGTGGAGTGGCGCATAAGCCATGGAGGGCGATTCGGGCGGAGGAGGCCCTGCGCGGCGGCCCCGCCACTAAGGAGGCGTTCATGGCGGCTGCGGACGCTGAGCTGGTCGCAGCGGAACCGTTGCCCAACAATGGGTTTAAGGTCTCGATGGCTCGCCGGGTCCTGGTATCCATCCTGCGCGAGCTGGCCAAGACAGGACACCGGTGACTGGCCTGCCGAACAAACGCTGGATCGGTGCCCCGATCCCGCGCCGCGACGGGCCAGCCAAAGTCACCGGCACCGCCCCGTACGCCTTTGAGCAGCCGGTCAGTAATCCGCTGTATCTGCACCTTGTGCAGGCCACGATCGCCCGCGGCCAGGTCACGGTCATCGACACGACTGCCGCCGAGGCACTTGATGGGGTGGTCTTGGTCATGACGCATGAGAACGCTCCCCGACTAGCCTCGGATACAGACAAGGAACTGTGGGTGTTGCAGTCGGTCGAGGTGGCCTTTCGCGGTCAGATCATCGCCGCGGTGTTAGCCGAGCATCCAGAGATCGCCCACCACGCTGCTGGCCTGATCAGGGTCGGCTACCAGCAGCAACCACATGATGTTGACCTGCGCGCCGACCGAGACGACTTATACCCTCCGGAGATCCTGATGGGTGGTGGCCACCCCGACACCACCCACGGCGACGTCGAGGCCGCGTTGATGTCCGCGGCGGTCACGCTTGACGCGACCTACACCACGCCCATGGAACACCACAACCCAATGGAGCCACACACCACTGTCGCCATCTGGACCGACGAGGGACTGACCCTTTATGAATCCACCCAGGCACCGTTTCGGATCCGCGCGGCTGTCGCATCGTCGTTCGGGCTTGACGAGCGGCGGGTCCGGGTGGTCTGCCCTCACGTTGGTGGCGGGTTCGGTTCGAAAGCATTCCCCCACGCGAGCGTGATCCTGGCCGCGATGGCTGCGCACTGCGCCCGAGGCCGTCCGGTGAAGCTCTCGCTCACCCGTCAGCAGATGTTCTCCTTGGCCAGTTACCGCACCCCGACCATCCAGCGGGTCCAGCTCGGCGCCGACACCAGCGGTCGGCTCACCGCAATCGCGCACGATGTGGTCGAGCAAACGGCGAGGATCAAAGAGTTCGCTGAACCGACCGCCGTGGCAACGAGAATGATGTACGCCGCACCCAATCGGCGCACCACCCACCGGTTAGCGGCCCTTGACCTACCAGTTCCCTCGATCATGCGGGCGCCCGGGGAATGCCCGGGCATGTTCGGGCTGGAGGTGGCGATGGACGAAATGGCCATCGCCTGCGGCATGGATCCGATCGAGTTCCGTATCCGCAATGAACCCGACGTGGACCCCGAGTCCGGGTTGCCGTTTACCAGCCGCAATCTCGCGGTCTGCCTGCGGGAGGGTGCTCACCGGTTCGATTGGAAGGGTCGCGATCCGACTCCCCGGGCAAGGCGAAACTACGGCTGGCTCATAGGAACTGGTGTAGCCAGCTCGACCTACCCGGTGTTTCGTATGCCGGGCAGCACCGCGAAGATCCGCGTCAGCGCGGATGGACGCTACACCGTCGCCATTGCCGCCGTGGACATCGGCACCGGCACCTGGACCGCGCTGGCCCAGATCGCCGCCGACGCGCTGCATGTCTCCCTGGAGGACGTCGAGTTGCAGATCGGTGACAGTGCCCTGCCTCGGGCATCGCAGGCCGGAGCCGCCTCGGGCATCACCAGTTGGGGCTCGGCGATCGTCGACGCGGCTCTGACGTTGCTCACACGCCTGGAGCGCGACCACGGGGGACAGGTACCGCAGGAAGGCCTCGAAGTCATCGGGGCAACCCCCGACAACCCCTACGCCGAGTTTTATGCGATGCACAGCTTCGGGGCACAATTCGCCGAGGTGAGGGTGCACGAAGACACCGGCGAGGTGCGAGTGCCCCGCCTCCTGGGAATATTCGCCGCCGGACGGGTCATCAATGCCAAGACCGGCCACTCCCAGCTGCTGGGAGGCATGACCATGGGCTTATCGATGGCACTACACGAAAACAGCGTCCTCGATCCGCGATTCGGGCACGTGATCAACCACGACCTCGCCGAGTACCACATCGCCACCAGCGCAGACATCGGCTCGGTCGAGGTGGACTGGCTAGATGAAGAGGACCCGTACGTCAACCCGATGGGATCCAAGGGTCTCGGCGAACTTGGCATCGTCGGTACCGCCGCGGCCATCGACAATGCCATCTATCATGCCACCGGAATCCGCATTCGCGAGCTCCCTATCACAGCCGACAAGCTCTTGCGCTGATCGTGGTCGGTCATTCAACGATGACAGGACATCACGGCGCCACGCCTGAGCATGCGAACGCTGGACGGCGTAACAAATTATCGCAGAGCGCAGCGCATTTCCGTGATAGGGCATGGTGACACGGCGTTCCTCTGCCTCGGTACACCAAGGACAAGTCTCGCCAGCGACCGCTAACATGATCATCGTCAGCAAACCGTCAGCGAAAGCGACGCCACCAGTACGCACGGGCCGAGCCATGCCGGCACCTGGCCGCAGCTCAGCGCTTCACAACGACACTCCCAGGTACGCGGACGCACAGCCAATCAGCGTTCACACCGAAGTGCTCGCAAGGGATCTCCGTCCCCTCAGCAGTCCCCTGGATCGTTCTATGTCGGGATCACCGGCATCAAGGGCGCCGCTCTGGCGGCGTCGCTGACGCGATGGCGCAACCGCCACCCTTGACCCAATGCCAAGTAGCTTAAGTTGATCATGCTGCTCGGGGTGTCAGGCTTCTGATGTTGATGGTGGGCGGACCGGTGTGGCGGGTGCTGTGGTCGTCGGGTCTTTTGACCCGGTAGCTGTTGTGGCGGGTTCGTTTGACC
>JAICHZ010000322.1 GCA_025924655.1 Pseudonocardiaceae bacterium
GCAGCGGAGCACGATCATCGCCCGCGCCTGCACCCGCAGCTTGCCGCCAGGTACGGCGTCACGCTGCTTGCGTCGGGCGTTGGCCAGCAGCGGGTCGGTGGTATCCACTACGAACTCCCAGCTTCGACCGTAATCCGCGTCGGGCAGCGTGAAGGTGATCTGCCGGTGGTGGGCGTTGATGAGGAGCAGGAACGAATCATCGATGATCCGCTCGCCGAGATCATCGACTTCGGGGATACCCCGGCCGTTGAGGAAGATCGCGACGCTCTTGGTGGCCGGGACGTTCCAGTCATCCTCGCTCATCTGCTGCCCATCGGGGCGCAGCCAGGCGATGTCTTCGATGTTGGAGCCGCGGATCGAGCGTCCCTGAAAGAACCGGCGACGGCGGAACACCGGGTGATCAGCGCGTAGTCGGGCGAGTTGGGCGGTGAACTCGGTGAGCACGGAGTTCAGCCGCGCCTCGTCCCAGTCCACCCAGCTGATCTTGCTGTCCTGGCAGTAGACGTTGTTGTTGCCCTCTTGGGTGCGGCCCAGCTCGTCGCCGTGCGCGAGCATCGGAACGCCTTGGGACAGCAACAGGGTGGTCAGGAAGTTGCGTTTCTGACGTTCCCGCAACGCGATGATCCTGCCGACGTCGGTGGGACCCTCGACGCCGCAGTTCCACGAACGATTGTGACTCTCACCGTCGCGATTGCCTTCGCCATTTTCATCATTGTGTTTGTGATTGTAGGACACCAGATCGTTTAACGTGAACCCATCGTGCGCGGTCACAAAATTGATCGAGGCGATGGGGCGGCGCCCGTCTGCTTCATAGAGATCCGATGAGCCGGTGAATCGGGAGGCGAACTCGGCGAGCGTACCCGGTTCGCCGCGCCAGAAATCGCGCACAGTATCGCGGTACTTACCATTCCATTCCGTCCACAACGGCGGGAAGCCACCGACCTGGTAACCGCCCTCGCCGACGTCCCACGGTTCAGCGATCAGCTTGACCTGGCTGACCACCGGATCCTGATTCACCAGGTCGAAAAACGCCGACAACCGGTCCACCTCATGGAACTCCCGGGCCAGGGTGGCCGCAAGGTCGAAGCGGAACCCATCGACGTGCATGTCGAGCACCCAGTACCGCAGCGAATCCATGATCAGCCGCAGCGACTCATGATGCCGAACATTGAGACTGTTCCCGGTGCCCGTGGTGTCGTAGTAGTGCTTCAGGTCACCGTCGACCAGCCGATAGTAGGCCGGGTTGTCGATACCTCGAAAAGAAAGCGTGGGTCCGAGATGGTTGCCCTCAGCGGTGTGGTTGTAGACCACATCAAGAATGACCTCGATGCCAGCCCGGTGCAGCGAGCGGACCATGGCCTTGAATTCCTGCACCTGCTGGCCCCGGGTACCGAAGCAGGCGTAATCGTTGTGCGGGGCGAAAAAGCCGATGGTGTTGTAACCCCAGTAGTTGGACAACCCGCGCTCGACGAGTGTGGAGTCGTGCACGAACTGGTGCACCGGCATCAGCTCCACCGCGGTCACCCCGAGGTCACGAAAATGCTTGATCATAACCGGGTGCGCCAGACCGGAGTAAGTGCCGCGGACGTCATCGGGAATCCGAGGATGGCGCATCGTCATACCCTTGACGTGCGCCTCGTAGATCACCGTCTCCTGATACGGAATCCGCAACGGCCGGTCATCGGACCAGTCGAAAAACGGGTTCACCACGACCGAGGTCATCGCATACGGTGCGGAGTCGGCGTCGTTGTAGGAGTCCGGGTCACCGAACCGGTAGGCGAACAGTGCCTCGTTCCACTCGATGTGGCCGTCGATCGCCTTTGCATACGGGTCGAGCAGTAGCTTGCTCGGGTTGCACCGCAAACCCGCCGCCGGGTCATAGGCGCCGTGCACCCGGTAGCCGTAGCGCTGCCCGGGACCGATCCGCGGCATGTAGCCGTGCCAGACCAGGGCGTCGCGCTCGGGCAGCGCGATCCGCGTCTCCTCGCCCGCATCGTTGAACAAGCACAGCTCGATGTGGTGCGCGGCCTCGGAGAAGATCGAGAAATTGGTGCCCCCGCCGTCATAGGTCGCACCCAACGGGTAGGGCGAGCCAGGCCAGATATCCACACAACCTCCGTAGGTCCGCGTTGTTCGCCCGGCGTACCGCGGCCGCCGGGCGCTGTCTTTGTATCGCCTACGCACGGCGGTCGCCACTGCAAAGCAACACCAGGCGACGTTGCCGGGCAACACCGCCTGGGACAATGGGCTGTGACGGGTTTCGTCACAGCCCATCACAGGAGTCATCACAGGAACGGAGGACGCCCGGTTGACTGAGCACGAGGTGCGCTCACTGATCGGCCAGGTCGAGGTCGCCGTCCGCGATGCGATCGATCGGGCTTTACCAGAGCTGGCCGGCGCCGACCCGGTGGTCCGACGCTCCGAGCACGCCGATTTCCAGTCCAACGCCGCGCTCGCGCTGGCCAAACGCGCCCGCACCAGGCCCGCCGAGGTGGCCGGCGCCGTGTCGGAGGCGCTACGCGCTGGTACCGGCACACCCGTAGCTGAGGTCACCGTGTCCGGACCGGGGTTTGTCAATCTGACCCTGGCGGATGCCGCACTCTGGCAGCAGGTCGCCGCTCGGCTGGCCAGCCCGCGCCTGGGGGTCGGCAGTCCAGAACAGGGCCGGCTCACCGTCGTCGATTACTCCGGGCCGAACGTCGCCAAGGAGATGCACGTCGGTCACATGCGCACCACCATCATCGGTGACTGCCTGGTCCGGGTCCTCGGTTTCCTCGGAGCCGAGGTGATCCGGCAAAACCACCTCGGCGACTGGGGCACCCAGTTCGGGATGCTCATCCAATATCTCGATGACCACCCCGACGCGACCTGGCACCATGACGAACTCACCGAAGGCACGTCCACCGTCTCCGCGCTCGACAACCTTTACCGGGCCGCCCGCGCCGCATTCGATGCCGACCCCGCCTTCGCCGAACGGGCCAGAGCGCGGGTAGTGGCATTGCAGGCTGGCGACGAGGACACCGTGGCACGCTGGAAGGAGATCGTCGCCGAATCGGAATTCGCGTTCCGCGAGATCTACCGCCGGCTCGGCGTGCTCCTGGAGCCTGGGGACTCCGACGGCGAGTCGTTCTACAACTTCCTGCTGCCTGATCTCGTCGACGAGCTGATCACCGCTGGTATCGCGGTGGAAAGCGACGGCGCGCTGGTCATGTTCTCCGACGAGGTCACCGGTCCCGACGGCGACCCGGTCACGCTGATGGTCCGCAAAAAAGACGGCGGCTACGGCTACGACACCACCGATCTGGCCACCATCCGATACCGGGTCCGCGATCTGAAGGCCGACCGCATCCTCTACGTGGTCGACTCCCGGCAGGCCTTGCACTTCCGACTCATCTTCGAGGCAGCGCACCGCGCCGGTTGGCTCACCGACGGCATCGACGCCGCTCACGTCGCGTTCGGCGCTGTGCTGGGCCCGGACGGGCGACCGTTCAAGACCCGCTCCGGCGACACCGTCAAGCTCATGGACCTGCTGGACGGCGCCGTAGACCGAGCGCGTGCCGCCATCGCCGACAAGGCCCACGAGCTCACCGATGAGGAGCTGACCCGGATCGCAGAGCAGGCGGGTATCGGCGCGGTCAAGTACGCTGATCTGTCGACATCGCGTATCAAGGACTACGTTTTCGACGTCGAGCGGATGGTGTCGTTCAACGGCAATACCGGGGTGTATCTGCAATACGCGCACACCCGTATCTGCTCCATCCTCCGCAAGGCAGCCGACAGGGCCACCGAGGTGGATCCGACACTGCCACTGCATCCCGCGGAACGAGCACTCATACTCGCTGCGGACGCATTCAGCGATACCCTCGTCGAAGTAGCCCAGACACTGGAACCGCACCGACTGTGCGGCCATCTCTACGAACTGGCCAAAGCATTCACTGACTTCTACGAAGCCTGCCCGGTACTCTCAGCGGCACAACACGTCCGTACCAACCGCATCGCGCTGTGCCAGCTCACCGCCCGCACC
>JAICHZ010000323.1 GCA_025924655.1 Pseudonocardiaceae bacterium
AAGAACAACTCCGGGCGGGGCGTGGGCGGCTCGATGGTGCACTACGCCGGCTACACCCCACGGTTTCATCCCAGCGATTTGTCCACCTACACCGACGACGGGGTGGGCGCGGACTGGCCGATCGACTACGAAGACCTGCGCTCGCACTACGAGCAGGTGGAAGCCGAGCTGCCGGTGGCGGGTCAGGACTGGCCGTGGGGATACCCGCACCGTTACCCGTTCTCCCCGCATCCGGTCTCCGGTGCCGCCGACAAGCTGCGCGAAAGCGCGCTGCGGTGCGGCATCGAGATGCGGGTCGGCCCGGTCGGGATCGTCAACGGCACCTTCGGCAACCGCCCGCACTGCATCTACCGCGGCTACTGCCTGCAGGGTTGCAAGGTCAACGCCAAGGCGAGCCCGTATGTCACGCACCTGCCCGACGCGCTGGCCCACGGGGTTGAGGTGCGCGCCAACTGCATGGCACTGCAGGTGGAGATCGAGCAGGACTCCGGGCGAGCCCGCGGCGTCGTGTACGCCACCGAGTCCGACGGCGCCCATCGCCTGCAGCGCGCCCAGTACGTCGCGATCGCCGGTTACTCGATCGAAACTCCCCGGCTGCTGCTGGCCTCGTCGAGCCGTCGTTTCCCGCACGGCCTGGGCAACAATGCCGATCAGGTCGGCCGCTACGTCATGGTGCAAGGCGCCACCCAGACCGCTGGGCGCTGGCCCTATGAGCTACGGATGTACAAGGCACCGCCGCCGGAGATCTCCAGCGAGCAGTTCTACGAGACCGACCCAGACCGAGGCTTCGCCCGCGGCTTCTCCGTCCAGACGGTGTCGCCGCTGCCGATCGGCTGGGCCGAGCACGTCCTGGCTGATGGGCACTGGGGCCGGGCGCTGCGCGAGTACATGCGCGACTACAACCACTGGGCCACCATCGGGGTGCTCAACGAGCTGCTTGCGCACCCGGACAACCGGATCACCCTGGCCGACGAGACCGACCAGTACGGCCAGCCCATCGCCCAGATGGACTACACCCTGAGTGACAACGACAAGGCCAACATGGCGTACTCGACAAAGGTGATCACCGACATCCTGCACGCCGCCGACGCTCAGGACGTCCTCACCATCCAGCGCTTCGCGCACCTCATCGGCGGCGCGCGGATGGGCACCTCGCCCGAACACAGCGTCGTCGACGCCAACCAGCGCGCCTGGGCAGTCCCGAACCTTTTCCTCGCCGACGGATCGGTGTGTCCCACCCAGGGTGCCGCCAACCCGGCCTTGACGATCATGGCACTGGCTTCCCGGCTGGCGCAGCGGATGGCCAGTGGCGCCGCCATGGACGACGATCCCGCGGCTCGCGCGGGCCGCACCCGATCAGCTGCAGGGAGCCGACGATGAAGCTGTCCCGTCCCGCGCTGGCGACCGCACTGACCGCCGCGGTGGTCGCTTTAGCCGGATGCGCCGCCGGCAGTACCCCCACTGCTCAGACCGCGTCCAGCACGCCGTCTCTACCGGCGAACGCCCCAGCCCTGGAACAGGCCTACGTCAGCGTGGTGGCCAAGGTGCTGCCCTCGGTGGTGCAGATCACCTCCGACCGTGCTCTCGGTTCCGGCATCGTCTTCGACTCCAAGGGTGACATCGTCACCAACGCCCACGTGGTGGGCCGGGCGACCAAGTTCCAGGTGCGCCTGGCCGACAACCCGAAATCGATCCCGGCCACGCTCGTCGGCGCCTACCGTCCCGACGACCTCGCCGTCATCAAACTCGATCAACCGCCGTCGACCTTGCACCCGGCGCACTTCGGTGATTCCTCGAAGCTGCAGGCTGGGCAGATCGTGCTGGCCATGGGGAACCCGCTCGGGCTCACCGGCAGCGTCACCGACGGGATCATCTCGTTCACCGGCCGCACCCTCACCGAGCCCGCCGAAGGTGGGGCCCAGCCGGCGACGCTGCCCGATGCCATCCAGACCAGTGCCGCGATCAACCCGGGCAACAGCGGCGGCGCGCTGGTCGACCTGGCTGGTGATGTCATCGGAGTGCCTACGCTGGCCGCGCTCGAGCCGCAGTCGGACGGGCTCGGCGGAGCCGCGCCGGGCCTGGGTTTTGCGATTCCCAGCAATATCGTCACCGACATCGCCGGGCAGCTCATCACCCACAACGGCCACGTGGTCAACTCGCACCGGGCCGAGTTGGGCGTCCGGGTGGTCACCGTCGTGGACCCGAGCGGCCAACCTGGTGGGATGGGGGTGGTCAGCGTGGTACCTGGCGGCCCGGCTGCCGCGGCTGGGATACAGCCTGGCGAGGTGATCACCGCAGTGAACAACACCCCAGTGCGCGATGCCTCCGACCTAGCCCAAACGCTGGCCCAGCTAGATCCGGGTCAAAAGGTCGACGTCAACTTGACCACCGCACAGGGCACCACCCGCACCGTCACGGTAACCCTCGGCCAGCTAGCCGGTAGCTGACCTCACACCGGCCGCCGCGCGACCATGCCTCCTAGCTCCACCATGAACCGTGATCATCAACAGCCGAGGCTGGTCGACGGCCCACGGGGCGAGGTTAGTGGGCGACTGTGGTGAGGAAGGCACGCCAGGCGGGGGTGGGGACGGTCAGGGTGGGGCCGGTGCGGTTCTTGGAGTCGCGGACCAGTACGGCGTCCGGCGCGGGCGCGACCTCGACGCAGTCACCGCCGTTGGAGCTGTAGCTGCTGGTGCGCCAGCCGATCTCGACGCAGGTGCCGCCGTTGGAGCTGTAGCTGCTCGTGTGCCAGACAATCCCGTCCGGCTCAGGCGCGGTCATCATAGTCCCTTCAATCCGCGAAGAGCTCGGTTGCCAGGGTGGCAATCAGCTCCCTCGATTCTCCCTCGCCCAGGGCGGTCTGCGCCAGCGACTCAAGGATGTCCTGGTAGGCGGCGATCTCCACCGGTTTCTCCAGGAACAGGCTGGAGGTCTCGCTGTCCAGATAGACCACCGGCTTGAACTCGGCGAACTCCATCAGCGTGAACGGCCCCGCGGTCGCGGCGTGCGCGCCGAGTGACGCCGGCACCACCCGCAGCGTGAGATACAGCCGCCGGGACATCCGCTCGAGCTGCTGCAACTGATCGGCCATCACCGCCGGGCCGCCCACCGGCAGCCGCAGCACGAACTCGTGCAGGTAGAAAATGAATTGAGCTGGGAGGTCCCGGCTGAACAGGCTCTGCCGGGCCAGCCGGGCGGCCACCCGGGCGTCGATCTCGTCGGCCGGCACCCGCCCGGCCTCCTTGAGCAGCGCGCGGGTGTAGTCGCCGGTCTGCAGCAGGCCGGGCACCAGCGTCGAGACGAAGCTGCTGATCGCCAATGCCTTGTTCTCGTGGTCGATCAAGGTCACGAGCTGCAGGGGCAGCCGGGAGCCGTGCTGCTGGAACCAGCCCGGGGTGTGCTGCTCGTCGCAGAGCGCCAGCAGCCGCTCACGCTCCGCGCTCGGAGCCCGGCAGACCGCCAGGAACGCCGACGCCTGCACCGCGGTAACGTTGCGCTTGCCGGAGATCAACCGGGACACCCAGCTCGGCGACAGGTCAAGCAGCCTCGCGACATCCTTGCCGGTCAGTCCGGCGTTTTGCATCGCCCGGCGCAGTCCCTCACCCAGCTCGCGGCTGCGGATCGTCGGCTCACGGTCTTGCATGATGGCTCCCGGTGCGACGGTAGGCCTGCTGCAAACAAGCTCTGCCGGAGCCTACAACCCGCTGCAAAACAGGGTATTGCGTGCCCCTGGGTCAACCGGTTGTCTCATCGTCGGCGGGATAGCGGATCTCGCCGACGTGCGAGGAGGTACCCCATGGACACGATCTCCCCAGTGGTCGCCGACGCGTTCTCCCTGCTGCACCGGGACCTCTACGGTCATCTGGACGAGGCGGAGTTCCTCGCCATGAAATATGAGGAGTGGACCCAGCAGGACTGCGACGCAGCACGCGAGCTGATTCCCGATCTGGTGATCGTGATCCGGGGCGTACTGAT
>JAICHZ010000324.1 GCA_025924655.1 Pseudonocardiaceae bacterium
CTGTCGATAACCGCGGCACGGGCACCGTGACCGGACCCGGCGAGCTCAACCGCCAGCTTGAGCTGACCATCGGTGGCATGACCTGTGCTTCCTGTGCGGCGCGCGTCGAGAAGAAGCTGAACAAGCTCGACGGGGTGCGCGCCAGCGTCAACTACGCGACCGAGAAGGCCCGAGTCAACTACGCCGACGGTGTCACACCCGAGGATCTCCTGGCCACCGTGGCGCGTACCGGCTACACCGCTGAGCTGCTCGCCGGCACCGGACATGACGCTGATCCGCACGCCGGCCCCGACGCTGGCCCAGCCGGCGCTGACCTCAGCGAGTTGCGGGTACGGCTGCTCGGTAGTGCTGTGCTCGCCATCCAGGTGATCGCGATGTCGATGGCCGGGATGGTGCCGGGCCTGCGAGTGCCGCACGAGTTCGAGGGGCTGTCGCTATTCCTTACCGCCCCGGTCGTGGCGTGGGGAGCATGGCCGTTCCACCGCGCTGCGTGGCAGAACCTGCGGCACGGCGCGGCCACCATGGACACGCTGATCTCGATGGGTGTGCTGACCGCGTTCCTGTGGAGCTGCTACGCGTGGTTCGTCGGTAGCGGCGGCCTCATCCAGCAGCACGACGTTGTTTCCAGTGGGCGCCACGCGCACAGCCAGCTCTACTTCGAGGTCGCCGCCGGTGTCACGGTCTTCCTGCTGGCTGGTCGCTACTTCGAGGCGCGCTCCAAGCGGCGCGCGGGTGCGGCGCTGCGGGCGTTGCTGGACCTCGGCGCCTCGGACGTCGCGGTGCTGCGGGGCGGCCAGGAGATGCGCATTCCGATCGACCGGCTGCTGGTCGGCGATGAGTTCGTCGTCCGCCCTGGAGAGAAGATCGCCACTGACGGGATGGTGGTGGAAGGGGCGTCGGCCGTTGACGAGAGCATGCTGACCGGCGAGTCGGTACCGATCGAAGTCAACGCTGGCTCGGCAGTCACCGGCGGGACGATGAACGCCTCCGGTCGCCTGCGGGTGCACGCCACCCGGGTTGGTGCGCAGACCCGTCTCGCGCAGATGGCACAGTTGGTAGCGGACGCGCAGAGCGGCAAGGCCAACGTGCAGCGGCTAGCCGACCGCGTCTCGGCTGTCTTCGTCCCGATAGTGATCGCGCTAGCGGTGGGCACGCTGGCTGTCTGGCTGGCCATCGGTTCCCCCGTCGGCACCGCATTCGCCGCCGCGGTCGCCG
Organism: Pseudonocardiaceae bacterium; assembly: GCA_025924655.1. Taxonomy (GTDB): domain Bacteria; phylum Actinomycetota; class Actinomycetes; order Mycobacteriales; family Pseudonocardiaceae. The sequence continues at coordinate 1,216 of JAICHZ010000324.1, forward strand.
TACTGATCATCGCCTGTCCTTGCGCCCTCGGGTTGGCCACACCGACCGCGCTGCTAGTCGGCACTGGTCGCGGCGCGCAGTTGGGCATCCTCATCAAGGGCCCCGAAGTGCTGGAGTCCACTCGGCGGGTGGACACCGTGCTGCTGGACAAGACCGGCACCGTCACCACCGGTGCGATGACGTTGATCGAGGTACTGCCCGCCACCGGCGAGCATCCCGACGAGGTGCTGGGCCGAGCCGCCGCGGTGGAGGACGCCTCCGAGCATCCCATCGCCAGTGCAATCGCCGCCGGTGGTCGCGCACGGCTGGGACAGCTTCCCGCGGTGACCGGTTTCCGGTCGACGCAGGGGCTGGGCGTGCAAGGTGAGATCGACGGTGCCTTGATACTGGTGGGCCGGCCGGTCTGGTTGGCCGAGCAATGGTCGGTGCCGCTGCCGGATCCGTTGGTGTCGGCAGCGGCGGAGCAAGAGGCCCACGGCCGCACCGTCGTCGCGGTAGGCTGGGACGGCCGGGCGCGCGGGCTGCTCTCGGTGGCTGACACGGTGAAGCCGAGCAGCGCTGAGGCGGTGCGCCTGCTGCGCAGTCTGGGGTTGAACCCAGTGCTGCTCACCGGCGACAACGAGACCGTCGCCCGCTCAGTCGCCGCTGACGTCGGTATCGACACGGTGATCGCCGAGGTGCTGCCCGAAGGCAAGGTCGAGCAGGTACGTCGGTTACAGCAGGCAGGCCGCGTTGTGGCGATGGTCGGCGATGGCATCAACGACGCCGCCGCGCTGGCCCAGGCCGACCTAGGGCTAGCCATGGGTACCGGCACCGATGCCGCTATCGAGGCCAGCGACCTGACCCTGGTCCGCGGTGACCTGCGGGTGGTCGCCGACGCGATCCGGCTGTCCCGGCGCACCCTGCGCACCATCAAGGGCAATCTGTTCTGGGCCTTCGGCTACAACGTGGCCGCACTCCCGCTTGCCGCGGCAGGCCTGCTCAACCCCATGATCGCCGGAGCGGCGATGGCATTCTCCTCGGTGTTCGTGGTCTCCAACAGCCTGCGCCTGCGCAGCTTCCGCCCGCTCACTCCCTCCGCCTGAGCGGCCCTGACCGCTATTCGGTTCCGAATGGCGATCTCACGACACGGCTGACCGCTATTCGACTCCGAATGGCGATCTCTGTCCGGTCTCGCGCAGAGCTTCGCGCAGGGTGTCGGCGGCGGCGTCGAGCTCGGCCGGATCTGGGTGGGGATTCGCGTTGCCGAAATCGAAGTCGTCGATGTTCCAGGCGGGGAACACATGCACATGCAGGTGCGGTACCTCGAATCCGGCAATGATGAGCCCGGCACGGGGTGCGTCGAACGCGACCTTCTGCGCGGTGCCGATGTGCCTCGCCACACCCACGAGATGCGCCAGCATGTCGTCGTCGGCGTCAGTCCACTCATTGACCTCACTGCGCGGGACGACCAGAGTGTGCCCAGGCCGTAACGGAGCGATGGTGAGGAACGCAACGCAGCGGTCATCACGCCAGACGAAGCGGCCTGGGATCTCGCCCTCGATGATGCGGCTGAACAGCGTCGACACGATTCTCCTCCGATGTGCATCGCGGGTACTGGGATCAATCACAGCATTGTGTGCTGGTTCAGCCACAAGCGCAGCTGCGCTCCACCGTCGGACGCGGGGTCGGTGGTACTGATCCGCGGGCCGGTGAGCGTCCGGGATCGGCTCGACGTGCCGCCGACGACCAGAACTACGCCGGGGTGACGTCGTGCCAGTTGAGCGAAATCACCGTCACCGGTGGCCAGCAGCAGTGGTCGGTCATCGGTGCGGTAGGCGCGGGCCAGCAGTATGTCGGCGCCCTGCCAGCCGCTGGCGGGTAGCACCTGCGCCTGCACGGGCCAGTCGACCGCTTCCAGTGCTGTCGGCGCCCCGGCTATCACAACGTCGCCGGATGGTGCCATCTGCAGCGCTGCGATGAGCAGACGCAGCCGCGGCACGTCGAGGTTGTCCGCGTCGATCAGTACCTGCACGGTGTGATCATGCACCTGCCGGGTTGCCAGGCAGGACACTGCATACATCGCCCTGCACGCCGATCGGGAGGCCTTGCCGACGTGCAGCGACTCGCGGAGGCCATGCAGACCGCCGTGATCGCCCTGAATGATCTGGTTGAGTGAGCTCAGAGTGGGACTCGTCGGGTGGATGCCGGTGACTGTCGGTGTCCAGCTACGCTAGTCGAGTGCCAACTTTCGATGCTTCAGCGGTGGATTGCCGGGTATCGGTCTTTCGTGAGGGGCTGCTGACCTCCATGGGCCACGACGTGACCTTCCGGGTGACCAGCCTGTCTGCGGATGTGGGCGACGACGGCATCACCGTCGACCTCGACGCGAGCTCACTGCGCGTCATCACTGAGGCGGTGAAGGAGTCCGATCGCAAGGACATCGAGAAGAACACCGACAAGACACTCGAGGTGCGGAAGCATCCGAAGATCCAGTTTCGTTCGGTGTCGGTGGTGCGCAACGGTGACCGGGCGCGCATCGAGGGAGATCTCACGCTGCACGGCGTCACGAAACCAATCTCTGTCGAGGCACGCGATGACGGCCAGCACTGGAACGCGACGGTCACTCTGGATAAGCGCGAGTACGGCATCAAGCCGTTTTCCGCCATGCTCGGCGCGCTGAAGGTAAAGCCTAACGTGGAAGTAAGCATCAGCGTTCCGCACCCCTGACAGCGGTACTTTGCGCGGCCACTCATTCTTGCCAACCACTGGCAAA
>JAICHZ010000325.1 GCA_025924655.1 Pseudonocardiaceae bacterium
TAGCCCCGAAAGGACCTTCGGCCTCGACCGTGAAGGTGTACTCCTGCGGAGCGTCATCACTGATCAGGTTGAAGCCCTGGCCGAGTGGCCAGGTGTACGTGCGCCCGGGCGGCAGCGAGGGAATGCCCCGCGCTAGCAGCTATCCGCTGTGGCCACCCGCTCCGCGAGCTGTTCGATCCGCCTTACTTGGTTTGACTACTGTGCACTGTGGAGCTGTCGATTTTCCACAGACCGTCCTCGGTGACTAGCCCGTAGCTGGTCTGCTCCTCTACGATCTTGCCGTCGTTGAAGAAGTAGTCAATGGTCGCGTCCACCGCGTCGCCTTGTTTCGCGGAGACGTCGACGACCGTGACGCGCTGCACGGGGCTCCAGAAGTTCTGATACCCGGTGAAGCCCCCGGCGTGATTTTGCTGATAGTTCGTCGTGAGTCGGTTCCAGGCAGCCGGCAGATTTCCAGGCACCAGCGCGTAATAGTCCGTAATCGCCCCCTGCAGCTGCTCTGGCGTGTCCTGTGTGCCACCCGGGACGGCCGGGGTGCTGGGGGCTACCTCCGTCGTACTACTCGGTCCTGGTTGGGCTGGAAGGCTCTGCGCAGGGCCGCCCGATGTGCTCGTGGGGGCTTCCTGCGTCGTGCTGGCCGGTGCGGGTGGGGCTGGAAGGGTTTGCAGACTCTGCGCAGAGCCACCCGAGGTGTTCGCCGGGGCAGTGGCGTTACCGTCCGTGACGTTGCCCTGACTGATCAGCACGGTCACCAGAACACCGGCAGCCAGCAACAGGACCGTCAGGACGCCAGTAAGGAGTTTCCGGCGCCCTGTCCATCCGTGGTGATTGCCCTCGTCCAGCACCCGACCGGCTGAGGTTAACAGCCCAGCTGACCTTACCGGGCCGGTCATCTCCTCCAACGGGGCCGCCTGGAGCAGTGTCGGCTGGGTTCTCGGGACCGGTTCGAACGGTCGGTCGTGTTGAGGTGGTGACGATGCGAGGGCGGATGGACCGCCGGCCGGTCCGGCCGGGCTGGCGGCGTGCGCGGTCAGCGCATCGTGGGCCTGTTCCATGGTGGGGCGTTGGTCGGGGTCCGGCTGCAGCAGACGCAGCAGCACAGGGGTAAGCGGACCGGACCGAGCGGGCGGGGTGATCTCGCCCGAGGCCACCTGGTGCAGCAGGGCGATGGCGTTCGGGTTGAGTCCGAACGGTGGCGTGCCCTCCAGCGCGGTGTAGAGCGTGGCGCCCAGGGAGAACACGTCTGAGGAGAAGCCGGCGCTATTGCCCCGGGCGACTTCCGGAGCCAGGTAGGCGGGAGTCCCGGCCAGCATCCCCGTGGCGGTCACGGTGACATCACCCACGGCGTGAGAGATACCGAAGTCGGTGATCTTGACTGTGCCGTCGTCAGCGAGCAGTACGTTGCCCGGCTTGATGTCGCGGTGCACAATGCCAGCCTTGTGCGCGGCGGCCAGCGCGGAGGCGATCTGGCCGCCGATGCTGGCGACTTTCTCGGGTGGGAGCGCACCCTGGGTGGACAGCACCGTTGCCAGGCTCCTCGACGCGAGATACTCCATAATCAGGCACGGTTGGCCCTTGTGCTCGACGACGTCGTAGACCGCGATCGCGTGCGGATGGTGCAACCGGGCGGTGATCCGTCCCTCCCGCATCGCCCGGCGGTTGGCCTCGTCAACCTCACTGTCGCTCAGTCTCGGGGGCAGCAACACTTGCTTGACCACGACGGTGCGGCGGAGGCGCTCGTCGTGTGCCTGCCACACCACCCCCATCGCCCCACTACCCAGGCGCGAGACCAGACGGTAGCGCCCAGCGACCAGCTCACCCTCGTCGCTCACTGCCACCCCCGGGAGACCAATGCATACTTACCTTGCGTAGTACCCCGACCATCTCAGGCTAACGTCATCCACAGCGCGACGCGGTCGCCACACGGCACTCTACGACGTCGAGGAAGCCGGGGCGGGGTACTGAAGTTCACTCCAACACCGTCGCTGCCCCGTTTACGTCGCCCGGACATGTCGCAACGGGGGGCAAGCCGATCTGCGACGCGGTGTTGGGCGTGGAGCGTAGGCGCGATAGAGAGACCAAGCTCAGGCCGTGTCCAGGCCGTCAAACGTCAAGTCGCGTCAGGACACAACGGGACAGAACGAGAACAAACCAGCAGGTCAGCGCAAGTCAGCCGCCCAACCGCCGCAGTCCCACTTATCAGGTTAGGAGAAGTCCGGCTTCTCGTGCCGGGTTCGCTTGAGCTCGAAGAAGTGTGGGTAGCTGGCCAGCAGCAGGGTGCCGTCGAAGACCTTGCCGGCCTCCTCCCCGCGCGGGATCTTCGACAGCACAGGTCCGAAGAAGGCCACCCCGTCCACGTGAATCGTTGGGGTTCCGACATCCAGCCCGACCGGAGCCATGCCCGCCTCGTGGCTAGCCCGCAGTTCCTCGTCGTACTCGGTGCTGTGCGCAGCCGCAGCCAGCTCGGGGGGCAGGCCTACCTCGTCCAGCGCGGCCGCAATCACCGCCTCGATGTCCTTGTTGCCCTCGTTGTGGATTCGCGTGCCCATGGCGGTGTAGAGCGGCTCCAGCACCTTCTCCCCGTGGTCGCGAGCGGCGGCGATGCACACCCGAACCGGCCCCCAGGCCTTGTCCATCGATTTCCGGTAGTCCTCGCTGACCTTGCGGTCCGCATTGAGAACCGACAGGCTCATCACCCGGAAGCGCACGTCGATGTCCCGGACCGTAGCCACCTCAAGGATCCACCGTGAGGTAATCCACGCCCACGGGCACCGCGGGTCGAAGTAGACATCAACGCGCGCCGGGCGGCGCTCGATGACAACTTCGCTGTTGTGGCCGGCGGTCACCGTCATCACACTCTCCGTTCGTCGATGCGTTGTACAACCCGTCCGGGTGGTCACGTCTTCCCCGGGCCTTACTCACCTGCGGGCCAGCGGTCACCCGTGATTGGATCCCAAGGAATCCCATCCGACATCCGAGGTGATCCGTGTCCGTTCCCAACCTCACCCAGGAGCAGGCCGTCGAGCGCGCCGCGCTGCTCGACGTCGACTCCTACACCGTCGACCTCGATCTCACCGACGGCGCCGGCAAACCGGGCGAAGGCACGTTCCGGAGTACCACCACAGTTCGCTTCTCATGCCAGCGTCCGGGCGCGTCCAGCTGGATAGACCTGGTGGCCGCCGAAATCCGTGCTGCGACGCTCAACGGAGCCGCTCTCGACGTCGCCGGCTACGACGAGGCGAATGGGATCGCACTGCCTGCCTTGGCCGCTGAGAACGAGGTGATCATCGAGGCCGACGGCCGGTACATGAACACCGGCGAGGGACTGCACCGCTTCGCCGATCCCGTCGACGGCGGCGTGTATCTCTATACCCAGTTCGAGACCGCGGACGCGAAGCGGATGTACGCCTGTTTCGACCAGCCTGACCTCAAGGCGGTGCATCGGATCCGGGTAGTGGCACCGGCCGACTGGGTGGTGGTCTCCAACGCGCCGTGCCAGCACATCGAGGACGTCGCGGGCGGGGCGGTTCGCCATGTCTTCGCAGACAGCGCCCGGATCAGCCCCTACATCGTGGCGTTGGTGGCCGGACCCTACGCGCGCTGGACCGACGAGTACATCGACGACGAGGCGACGATCCCGCTGGGCATCTACTGCCGCGCTTCGCTGGCCAAGCACATGGACGCCGAACGCCTGTTCACCGAGACCAAGCAGGGTTTCGGCTTTTACCACCGCGCGTTCGGGGTGCGCTACCCGTTCGAGAAGTACGACCAGTGCTTCGTGCCCGAGTTCAACGCCGGAGCCATGGAGAACGCTAGCTGCGTGACCTTGCTGGAGGACTACGTCTTCCGCAGCCGGGTCACCCGCTTCCTCTACGAGCGGCGTTGCGAGACGGTGCTGCACGA
>JAICHZ010000326.1 GCA_025924655.1 Pseudonocardiaceae bacterium
CCCGGCCTCCGGAGGCGGGAGCGCAGGTTCGAATCCTGCCGGGGGCGCCACTCACTGATCAGCAAGAACGCACCGTTGACCAGGGGAAACGGTCTCGGGGTCGTTCTCGTTGTATCCGGCCGCGTCCGGTGCGCCGCGGCAGTAAACGGATGCCCACGCCCAATACGCGCCCAGGTCTAGATGACTGATTCCGTGAAGTTGGTGTTAGTGGTCGTAGGCGGTCAGTGAGCGTTTGCTGGTGATGTTGGTGGTCCAGTTGTGCCAGATCCCGGCGGCCACATCTTGGTCTCATCCGCCCACGTTCGTCTACGTTCATCGCCGTCTGGCTCAGTGCAGCGACGCAGGTCACGGACCTCAGCGACACTCGGCGAACTAGGGTCCCCCATCGCGCTGACCAGCTAACCGCAGGTGTCCACTTTCCGCCGCCAACCTAAGCTCACGTCCCAGCCTGGTCCGTGCCCTCGCGTGCGCGTAGTCAGGGTCACTCGCAGTGAACAGCAGTCCCTCCTGTCGTCTGTAGCGGTGTACCCGCAGGTCAGCAGTTTGCTGGTCAGGACCATGATCGCTGCCCGATCTTCCAAGCTGGCCGTGCGGGTTCGATTCCCGTCGTCAGCTCCGCCACGGTCCACTGACCCCTTACCGCCAGCTCGGGCATGGCCAACGGCCTCAGGACACCTCCGCCCATGGAGCGCCAGGTCGTTCATCGAGCAATCTACGGAGCTGCTCCGCGGTGGCGCGCACGTCACGCTCCCAGCGCTGCGCGTAGTCCTCAGGGCTGCGCGCCGCATCAAGCTGCGCCAGCACCCACGTACGGATCAGCGCGGTGGGCTGAACATCACGCTCAGCTGCCAGCTGGCGCAGTTCCTCGATCCGCTCCACCGGAATGCGAACGCTATAGACCGCCGTAGGAGCTTTCGCGGGCTCCCGGTGCCGCGTCCACTCCAGCTCCTCATCCGGCGTCGTCTCGGCGTCCTCCACGGCCGCGGCGATGTGGTCCAGGATCTCCTTGTCAGCCATTCTTGTTCTCCTTCCCGCCGTACACGCGACGCATGCGGCTATCCGCCGGCCACGCCGTGGCGACATGCCACGACCCGCCCGGTGGATGACCATCGGGCACCAGCACCCAGCACCACGACCAAAACCCGGTCCATACCCGCCGAATAACCGACCACCCGGATCGCCTCACCGGTGCGCGACTTCGGATCCCGAGCCACCAGCCGACGAGGATCGAACACCGCCTCGATGGCGTGCTCGAGCTCAACGTCCGCCGCGCCGCGGTAACGGTCCGAACGCCGCAGGTGTGCTTGGTCAGGCACGTCCACCGCGTCGATCGGTAGCCGGTCGACTGGTATGCCGTCGTACAGATCACCCTCCATCAAGTCATCGTAATACGTCGTAGCACAAAGGCATAATCGCGATTAGGCACGCCGCACAAGATCGGCAAAGGCGCTCGGCCCCACTCCCTAGTCGGAGCACCACTCCGCCGATTCACCGCAGCTCACTAGCCCGCTTCGCCGAGGAGTGCCTCCCGCGTGCCCTCTCACGGTCACCAGGGGTCGACAGCGGTCACTTACGTCACTTGATGCCTATACCAGCAGATCGGCTTTAATGCTGGCCAGGACCTTGATCGCCGCCCGACCTTCCTGGTCATGCGGGTTCGATTCCTGACACCAGTCGTCACGAGCAAGGCACTTGGCACGTGACTGTTGCACAGAGCGAAGACGTCGTTCGGGCAGGCTCAAGCTCATGCGCCGCATCCGCCGTGTTCGTCCGGTCCTCCCGCCCCCATCAGCGTTCACCGGCTTCGGGTTCCCTCGGGAGGTGATCGTGCTGGCGGTGCGCTGGTACCTCCGTTATGGACTGTCCTATCGCGATGTCGAAGAGCTGCTGGTCGAGCGCGGAGTGCGGGTCGACCACGTGACGGTGTACCGGTGGGTGCAGCGGTTCACTCCGCTGCTGATCGAGGCCGCACGACCCTGTCGGCATGCCACCGGCGATCGGTGGTGTGTCGATGAGACGTACGTCAAAGTGGCCGGACGTTGGGTCTATCTGTACCGGGCGATCGACCAGTTCGGCCAAGTGATCGATGTCCTCGCCTCCGAGAAGCAGGATCTCGCGGCTACTCGCCGGTTCTTCACCCAGGCGCTCGAGCACGGCCCACGCCCGGCCGAGGTGAGTACCGATCGGGCTCCTGCGTATCCGCGAGTGCTTGATGAGCTGCTGCCCTCGGCCTGCCATGTCACTGAGCAGTATGCGAACAACGCAGTGGAAGCTGATCACGGTCGACTGAAGTCCCGGCTACGGCCGATGCGTGGTCTGAAACGGCTGCGCTCAGCCCGAGTGATCTGTACAGGACACGCATTCGTCCAGAACCTGCGCCGCGGTCATTACGAACTGGCCCTCGACCTCGACCCGAACCACCGGATCCCCGCAGCCTTCGCCGAACTCGCCCTCGCCATCTGAACATCGCACAAATGGCCGTCCGACCGAGCCCACCTTCCGCTAACGCAACAGTGCCCTCAGCGCCGCGCGTCAACCATCAAGCGGTCTTCAATGGCCGGATCTCGTCAAGAACGGGTCCGAGACGGTCGCGTTCCATCTCCAGGTCATAGCGGCCTTGTAGGTTCAGCCAGAACCGCTCCGATGTGCCGAAGTAGCGGGCGAGCCGGAGCGCAGTGTCCGCGCTGATCCGCCGCTTACCGTGCACAATCTCGTTGATCCGACGGGGGGGTACTCCGATATCGACCGCGAGTCTGTGCTGGGTAATTTTCAATGGTGCGAGGTACTCCTCGGCTAGGACTTCGCCGGGATGGATGGGGGATATCGATGCTGTCGTCGACATGTGACCCCTCCGTTCAGTGTCAGTGATAGTCAACGATCTCCACGTCTTCTGGCCCGGCAGAGGTCCACCGGAAACAGATGCGCCATTGCTGGTTTACCCGCACGCTGTGCTGTCCGCTGCGATCGCCACGAAGTTTCTCCAACCGGTTACCGGGTGGCACCTTGAGATCGTCCAGAACGTCAGCCGCGTCCAGGATCAGCAACTTCCGTAACGCCGCACGTTGGGTATTGAGATCTAGCCTCCTGGAACGTTCCCGCCGCCACACTCGTTCGGTGTCCTTGTCCGCGAACGACCTCAACACTGTAGCGAGCATAACGCGACACGTTAATAACGTCAAGCGTTACAGAGGCGACCATACGTGGCTCGACGAGCCCATCCCCGCCTCGGCCAGACACACGCCCTGCCAAGCCGCTGTGAACCAGCGGTGCGCCGTTTGGCTGCTGCGAGGACCAGGTTGAGGGCTTGCAGCAGGCGAGGGCATCGCTGCGTCACGCCACTTTCCGACACTCGTTAGCCTGGCGCCCGCACCACGGAAGAGGGAACGCCAATGCTGGTCCTGCACGGCTTCTGGTCTACCTCGAACGGCTTGTGCCTGTGGTCCGAGGATTCTGATCTCGCGGTGAAAAGTCCTAGCCAGGCGCTGCGCGCAGCTCGACAGCATCCGTTCGCCGCACCCGCCGACGTGATCGCTGGGATCCATCCTGGCAAGGCCGGTACTGCGATCTTGTTGTTGCCTTCTGCGGTCGGCACCGCTGGACTCACCGGAGCTGATCCGGATCACCCCGCGCCCGGTACCACAGACGACTCCGGCGCTTCTGCCGTGGACTGTTCCGGTGGTTGCCCTCGATGCTGCGTCGGCGCTGAGCGCCCTCAACGAACCCGTCGCGGACGTTCGGTACGGCGCGTCCATCGCCCACCTCGCTGACTTGGCGGCCTTCGCGCGCGAGCTAGTCGAGCGTGGGCGGGCGTTGCCCGGCCTCGCTCGTGACGGATACGGGGCCATCGCGTTGTGGCGTCCGGTGGTGCAGGCCGGGCTGGAGTTCCTAGC
>JAICHZ010000327.1 GCA_025924655.1 Pseudonocardiaceae bacterium
CGAACCGCATACGGCGACTCGTCAGCTTCGCCGGGGTGACCGGCTTAATGGCCGTGCGACCACCGCACGAACCCGGGGATCCCTCCCCGGAAAGCGGGAGGCTCGCCACTCGCGGGTGGGGCAAGGCCGGGCGGCGGATTTCCCGGCATTCGACGCGTCGAGCACGGGGGCGCGAGCGGTGGTGAAGGTGGTCAACACGACGAGCACTGATGTCTTGGCGCCGGGGGCCGCGGGACTTCTCGTGGTCCGCGGACTTGACCTTGGACGCGGACTCCGAGAGCCATGTGCGGGGCAGCTACGACAACGGCAACAGCCTGTTCCAGCAGGGACTGTTCAACGATTCGCAGTTCGAGTTGGACGCCAACCACCAGCAGCCGTCGGGCCGGCTACGGGGGGCACCGGCAGCGCGGGCGCGGCGTTCGTGAAGGCGCCGCTGACCGTCGCCGCGGACCGGTGGTACCACGCCGCCTGCACGCGGACCGCGAACACGCTGACGATCTCGGTGCAGGCCTTCGACGCGGACGGCACCCTGACGGGGCAGTGGAGCAGGAGCGCCACCGGCCCACGTGGATTCGGGAGCCTCACCTGCACCAAGACCGGCACGCCGCTGTCGATCGGCGGCAAGCTCACCGCCGCCGGCAAGCTGGTCGGTGGGTCCAGCGACCAGTTCAACGGCGTCGTGGACAACGCGGTCTTGCAGGTCAAGAACGGCTGACCTGAGCGAGGATCGTTCTGCCGTGAGAGAGCCGCTGGGAGGGTCTCGATTTTACCTGGCGCAGCGAGGCCCTCCTCTTGGATGGGCACGGAGATCGACGTAGCGTAACCGCCACGAATCGGATGCCGACCGCGGGGGTTGCGGCACACCCTTCGTATCTCACAGGGGGCTCGAGCATGGTTAACAAGCGTTCACTTATGGTCGCGTCGGCAGCGGCGGTTCTGACCTCCGTCGCCGGTGTTGGTAGCGCCGCCGGATCCGGCAGCAGTGGCAGCACCGTCCTGGATCTCCAGCTCAACGAACCCGCCGGCGCCGCCGTCGCCCACGACGCCAGCGGCTACGGCAACGACGGCAGCATCGGCAGCCGCGTGACCACGAACGGCGCCTACGCCGACTTCCCCTACGTTCAGCCCAACACCGTCTCCTACGGGCTGTCCCAGCTCATCACCATCCCCGACGCGCCCTCATTGGACCCGGGGCAGTCCACCTTCACCATCACGATGAGATACCGCACCACCCACGGCTTCGGCAACATTTTGCAGAAGGGACAAGCCAAGAGCCCCGGGGGGCAGGTCAAGCTGCAGCAGCCGAAGGGCAAACTGACCTGCATGTTCAAGACCGCCGCCGGCACGGCCACCGCCGGCTCAGGAACAACGCCCCTCGACGACGGTAACTGGCATGACATCACCTGCGTACGCACCACCTCCTCGGTGACGATGTACGTCGACGGCGTCAGGACTGGCCGCACCAACCACACCACCGGCGACCTGAACAACGCCAAGCCCTGGATCATCGGCGGCAAACCGAACTGCGACGGGACCAAAGTCACCTGCGACTACTTCGCCGGCGACATCGACTACGTCACCCTCTCTCAAGGCTAGGTCGATTCCGGGATCCCCCGCCCACCGGGCAGGCGCCTTGGGTGGCCCCATGGCGCCGCAATCAAGGCGGCGGTCCCATGAGCCTGCGCGAAATCGGGGGGAGCCGATCCACGCTGGAGGCAGGCGACACTTTCGCGTTCCACCGCTGCCGGAGCGACGACGCCCGGAGTCCGGCTGCGCCTCCTCGACGGTCCCGGCCCGGCTCGACCCAGCCCAGTCGAAGCGTGGTGTGGTCAAGTTGTGGAGCTAGGAGCGTGGGTCAGTAACACGCCAGTCGGGGTGCTGGGTGCTGGCGCTGGTGCGGGAGAGAATTGGGTGTGCCAGCTGATGAGAACGATGAGGGCCTGTTCGAGGTAGCGGCCGAGGAGTACGTCGAGGCTGCCGGGGTGGGGCCTCGGGGTCCGGTCGACAAGACGTTCCGGGCGTTCGACCCGGGCCAGGACCTGTTGTTGCCACCGTCGCTGGATGAGTGGCTGCCGGCCGGTCACCTGGCACGGTTCATCGCCGATCTGGTCGATGGGCATCTGGACCTGTCCCGGATCCGCGCCGCGTATACCGAGGGGCGTGGTGCGCCGCCGTATGACCCGCGGCTGATGGTCCGGATTCTGCTCTACGGCTACACCACCGGGGTCCGCTCCTCTCGCAAGCTCGAGGCCGCCTGTGTCGACGTGGTGGCGTTCCGGTGGTTGGCCGCGGGCACCGCGCCGGACTACCGGTCGATCGCCCGGTTCCGCAAACGCCATCTCTCCGCACTGGGGCACCTGTTCGTGCAGGCGCTGAGCCTGTGTCAGGCCGCCGGGATGGTTCGGCTCGGGCGGGTCGCGCTGGACGGCACCAAGCTGCGCGCGAACGCCTCACGGCGCAAGGCGATGAGTTACGCCCGGATGAGTGAGAAGGAGAAGATCCTCGCCGCTGAGGTCTCCGACCTGCTGGCCGAGGCTGAGGCGACCGATGCGGCCGAGGACGCCCAGTTCGGCAAGAACCGCCGCGGTGATGAGCTGCCCGAGGAGCTGCGCCGCCGGGAGACCCGGCTGGTCAAGATCCGCGAAGCCAAGCAGGCGCTGGAAGAGGAGGCCCGTCAACGCGCTCGCGCAGCGGCGGAGGCGAAGGCGGTTGAAAAGGGCGAGGACGAGGTCGACACCGCTCAGCGGGTCGCTGCAGCGGTCGAGAAGGCCACCGTGCGGGCGAAGGCGCAACGCAACTTCACCGACCCCGAGTCGAAGATCATGAAGACCTCCGACGGGGCGTTCCACCAGTGCTTCAACGCCCAAGTCGTCGTCGACGACGAACACCAGGTGATCCTCGCCGCCGACGTCAACGACTGCGCCTGCGACGTGGGCAACCTGATGCCGATGACCGCCCAGACTCTGGAGAACACGGGGCACGCACCGACCCAGATGCTGGCCGATGCCGGCTACAGCTCCGAAGACAACCTCGACCTCGCCGCGCGGGTCTCTGCCGAGTTTGGCACCGAGTTCTTCATCGCCCCCGGCCGCCACAAGCACGACGCCCCTGTCCCGGTCGCGCCCCGTGGGCCGATCCCGAAGAACGCCACGAACAAGCAACGGATGGCCCGGAAGCTGCGCACCAACCGCGGCCAGAGTGTCTACGCCAGACGCAAGGTGATCGTCGAACCGGTCTTCGGCCAAATGTCCACGTTGCAGAACGCTAAACAGCTCCTGCTCCGCGGTCTCGAGGGAGCACAAGGCGAGTGGCTGTTGCTGGCCGCGTGCCACAACCTGCGCAAGCTCCACGGCAAGATCGGAACCGACGGGCTCCGGAACCTAGCGACCAGCTGATCGGGGACCCTCAGGGCCCCAGCGCCGGCAACAAGCACGAAACCCGGCCACTCCCGCCGAGTCACCGCCCCAGAGCATCAGACGGCCCCAGCCCAACACTCTCGGCTTCGCTGACGCATCGGACGAGGACTGGACGCTTACTGACCCGCGCTCCTAGGCAGAGCCACCCATCCCTGACCGGCCATCGCGCCCCCCCTGCGCGCTGCCGCTCCCCCTGGAGCGACGGGATTTCGGCGGCCGGTCCCGAGTGTCGGTGTCGTATACACATCACGTCGGGTCGGGTTCACCACGGCGATGCTCGCCGTGCCACCGGTGAGCCTCTTGTCGGCCGTCATCTCGGAGGTGATGCCGGGACGTGTAGGTGTATGGGCGTGTGAGCACGGTGCTACTCCCGGTGGCACGACCCGCCTGCCA
>JAICHZ010000328.1 GCA_025924655.1 Pseudonocardiaceae bacterium
GGCCCTTTTAAGGGACCTGCCTCTGCCGGTTGGGCTACGGGGGCGTTCGCCAAGGGTAACCGTGCCACCTGGGCGCGGATCAAGAAGGAGCTGCGATCCCGGCTAGGTCGATCGCCCGGCGCAGCACGTCGACCAGCATGGCCGGGGTGAGCCGACCGGTGAAGGTGTTCTGCTGGCTGACGTGGTAGCAGCCGAGCAGGTGCAGCCCGTCCAGGACGACCTCGGCGCCGTGGCCGAAACGGGGCCGCGGGGTGGGTACTGGCCAGCCGGCGGCGCTCAGCGCGGGCAACAGTGCCTGCCAGCCGAAAGCGCCGAGCACGACCACCACGCGCAACGTCGGGCGCAGCAGCTGCAGTTCCCTGACCAGCCACGGGCGGCAGGTATCGCGCTCGGTGGGGGTGGGCTTGTTGGCCGGGGGTGCGCACCGTACCGGGGCGGTGATCCTGGTGCGGTACAGCGTCAGTCCGTCACCGCGATGGGTCGCGATCGGCTGGTTAGCCAGGCCGACCTCGTGCAGCGCGGCGTAGAGCACATCGCCGGAGCGGTCACCGGTGAAGATCCGGCCGGTCCGGTTGCCGCCGTGGGCGGCTGGCGCGAGCCCGACGATGGCCAGCGCGGCGTCGGGCGGTCCGAAGCCTGGAACCGGACGTCCCCAGTAGGTTTCAGCACGGTAGGCGGCGCGCTTGTCGGCGGCGACTTGCTCGCGCCACGCCACCAGGCGCGGGCAGGCCCGGCACCGGGTTATCTCGCCGTCCAGCATGTCCAGCTCGGTGCCCATCAGGCGAGGCCGAGCGCGATGCCGTCGAGGATGTCGTGCTCGCTGACGACGAGCTCACTGATGCCGGCCCGGGTATGCAGCTCCTCGGCGAGCACCCGCACGATGAGCGCTCCACCGGCGATCACATCCACCCGGCCGGGGTGGATCACCGGATTGGCCGCCCGCTGCCGGTGCGTCGAGGCCAACAAACGCTCGGCGGTGTCGCGCACCTGGTGCAGCGACAGCCGGGACAGGTGGGTGCGCTCGGAATCGTAGGCGGGCAGCTGCTGGGCGATGGCGGACAGCGTGGTGACGGTGCCCGCCACCCCGACCCAGGTGCGGGCCTTGTCCACGGGTACGTCGGCGAACGCCTGCTCCAGGGTCTGCGCCGCGAACTGCTCAGCGGCGCTGACCTCGTCAGATGTTGGGGGGTCGCTGCGGAGGTGCCGCTCAGTGATCCGGACACATCCGATGTCCACCGACCGTGCCGCCGTGACATCCGCCCGCACACCGTCCCAATCGCCCAGCACCACCTCGGTGGATCCGCCACCGACATCGACGATCAGGAACGGACCGTCAGCGGGGTCTAGACCACCGACCGCTCCGGTGAAAGATAACCGCGCCTCCTCGTCCCCAGTGATCACCTCAGTGTCGGTGCCGAGGGTTCGGCGGACCATCGCGAAGAACTCCTCCCGGTTCGCGGCGTCGCGGGTGGCAGAGGTGGCCACCATCCGGAGGCGCTTCGCCCCGGCGCTTCGCGCGATGGCGGCGTAGTCAGCTAAGGCCACCCGAGTGCGGTCCAGGGCATCTGGCGCCAACCGACCAGTGGCGTCGACGTCCTGACCGAGTCGCACGATCCGCATCTCCCGATGCACATCGGTGAGCGTCCCGCCCCCCACATCCGCCACAAGCAACCGAACCGAGTTCGTCCCACAGTCAATCGCCGCAACCCGCACCATTTCCACCTTCCTCTGAACGCGGAGAAACGCACGGGTTCGGGAGCCACCAGGTGCCGATGGCGGCTAGCGTTTCGTCGCCGAAGGGGTTGACGCCGGGGCCGCGGGCCAGAGCGTGCGCGACGTGGACGTGCAGGCATTTCACCCGGTCCGGCATGCCCCCGGCGCTGACCTTGGTACCCAGCGGTTGCACCGCATCGCGCTCGGCCAGGTACGACTCGTGCGCGCTCCGGTAGGCCTGCGCCAGCACAGGATCCGTCGCGAGTCGTTCGGTCATCTCCTGCATCACGCCGGCAGCTTCCATCCGCGCCACCAGGCCGCCGAGGCGGCGGCAGGTCAGGTAGTAGAGGGTGGGAAACGGGGTGCCGTCATCGAGCCGCGGCTGGGTCTGCACTACGCAGGGCAGCCCGCAGGGGCAGCGGTGCGCGACCGCCCGCAGTGCCCGCGGCGAGCGACCCAGCTGCGCCGCGACAGCCTCCCAGTCGGCGCGGTCCACCGGCTCACCCACTATTGATCGATTTCCAGAGCTGGCCGTACCACGGCTGCGCGGACGGCTGGACAGTGCCGGTACCGTCAGCGCTGTCCGGCGCGGTCGTGCCGGGCGGAAGTTGCACTAGATAAGGTGCTTCCCCAGGCAGCACGTAGCGCAGCCGCTCGCGCGCCTGGGTCTCGATGTGCTGCGGGTCGGCCAGCAGGCCGCGGCGACGCTCCAGCTCGGCGATCTTGTCGGCCAGCATCTGTTGTTGCTCGTAGACCGCTGCCAACTCGGCGCGCTGGCCCACATAGTTGCGCAGCGGCACCGCCACGCTCAACATCAGCACACAGACCAACGCAGCGAGCAGTGCCGCCCGGCGCCCAGTGGTGATACCCACCGCATAGCCGATCCGCCGTGCCAGCGGACCGGGCGGCGCTGTGCCTTGGGTCATACCGCTGCGCCTGGCACCGCCCATCAGGCTTAGCCTTCCGCAGCGTTCCGAGCGAACGCCAGGTCCCCAGCGTAGCGAGCGGCGTCGCCCAGGGTCTCCTCGATGCGCAACAGCTGGTTGTATTTCGCCACCCGCTCAGACCGCGCCGGAGCGCCGGACTTGATCTGGCCGCAGCCGATCGCTACCGCCAAGTCGGCGATCGTGGTGTCCTCGGTCTCACCGGATCGGTGACTGAGCATGCAGCGGTACCCATTGGATTGCGCGAGCGCCACCGCGTCCAGCGTCTCCGACAGCGTGCCGATCTGATTGACCTTCACCAGCAGCGCGTTGGCCACCCGGCGGGAGATCCCCTCCTCCAGGCGCTCCGGGTTGGTCACGAAGATGTCATCGCCGACGATCTGCACCCGATCACCGAGCTCGGCGGTGAGCCGCGCCCAACCATCCCAGTCGTCTTCGGCCAACGGATCTTCGATCGATACCAGCGGATAAGCGTCGAGCAGCCCGGTGTAGTAGTCGATCATCTGCTCGGCGTTGCGAGCGCTGCGCTCGAAGCGGTAGGCACCGTCGGTGAAGAACTCGCTCGCGGCCACGTCCATCGCGAGCGCAATGTCCCGGCCAAGGGTGTAACCAGCTTTGTCCACGGCGCTGGCGATCAGGTCCAGCGCGTCGGTGTTAGCCGGTAGATCGGGTGCAAAACCGCCCTCGTCCCCGAGTCCGGTGGACAACCCGTTGGCCTTGAGCACCGACTTCAGCGCGTGGTAGACCTCGGCGCCCCAGCGCAGCGCCTCGCGGAACGACTCCGCACCGATCGGAGCGATCATGAATTCCTGGACGTCGACTCCGGTGTCGGCATGCGCGCCGCCATTGAGGATGTTGAGCATCGGGACCGGCAGCACGTGAGCGTTCACACCACCGACATAGCGGAACAGCTCCAAGCCACTGGACTCCGCAGCCGCCTTGGCGACCGCAAGCGAGACCCCGAGGATCGCGTTGACGCCCAGCCGGGACTTGTCGGGTGTGCCGTCGAGGTCCACCAGCTTCTGATCCACTACCCGCTGCTCGATCGCCTCGACGCCGACGAGCTCGGGCCCGATCTCATCCAGCACCGCCGCGACCGCGCCCTCAACGCCTTTGCCCAGGTAGCGCTGCGGA
>JAICHZ010000329.1 GCA_025924655.1 Pseudonocardiaceae bacterium
CACGTTGACGAGTTGGGGCAGCTCATCGAGATGCGTGCGACGCAACCATCGACCGAGGCGGTTGGTTTGCTCGGGGAGCACCGCCCAGCGGGTGTCCGAGCCGGTGTGATCGATCATTGAGCGCAGCTTGAGCAGCTCCATCGTCTGGCCGGCGCGAGTAACCCGGGTTTGGCGAAACAGCACGGGGCCGCCACTGTCGAGCCGCACCGCGACGGCGAGCGCGAGCAGCACCGGGATGACCGCGATAAGCAATACCGTTGCGGCCACGAAATCGAACGCGGCCTTGACGCTGTTGCCGAGTCGACCGGCCCCGAGGCGGCGCAGCGGGACCAGCGGTATGTCGCCCAGCTCGTCGAGGTAACCCCGGGGTAGCGCCGCGCCGAGCTCGTACATCCGTGGCACGACGCAGACGTCCACTGGCAGCGGTCGGCAGGCCCGCAACAGCGGCACCAGGTCCGCATCCCGGGCTGCCGGGAAGCAGACGATGACGCGTTGGATGCGATCGCGCGCGACCACGTGGGCCAGCTCCGACAGTTCACCGAGCAACGGCAAAGCGCCGGGGTGCTGCGGTAGCTGGGTGTCGAGGAATCCGCGGGGAGCCAACCCGAGTTCGGGGTGGTCGCGCAGCAGTTGCCCCACCCGCACCGCGGTGGCGCCGGAGCCGACGACCAGGGTCGGTTCGAGGAGCCGCCCACGCCGGTGCGCGGCCTTCAATGCTGTGCAGGCTCCGGCGCGCACGGTTATCAGCGACGCGATGGATATCAGCGCCAGGCGCAGCCCGTCGGCTCCCACGCTGGGTCCCACCCACGGCAGCACCGCGAGCAGCGGCATCGCCGCCACCGCCACGGTCCGTGGCAGCTGATCAGACACCCGCCGGCAAATCCGCAGCCGGTGCTGCCCGTCAGCCACCAGCAACACCAGCACCGCGCAGGCATAGGCCGCCGCTGCCCACCCAGATGCCCCGATCAACAGGCCGGCCGTGGCGAGGACGGCGATGTCCGCCATGGGCAGGACCATCGGCAGGGCAGCCGCCGGTGCGGCGCGACGCACCGGTCCCACCGGCGATCCGCGACGAGGTGCCGTGACGAGTGACATGGTCACCGGCGGGCTCCCACGGTGGATCGTGGCCGCGCGACGGTGGTCAGCGCGCGGGTCACGGTGCGTGCCGCGTAGTCGGCGCCGTAGACGAACCGCATGACCGGTCCGAAGGTCGGTGCCACGGCGGGTCCGACGAAGTACAGGTCCGGTGCCGAGGACTGGAAGTCCGGGCCGACGTCAGGAGTGCCGGCCAGGGTTCGCACGGTCGACCGCAACCCGGCGTCGAGGAAGGTCAGCCGATCCAGGTCAGGGCGGTAGCCGGTGGCGGCCAGCACGTGCTCGACGGTGATCTCTTTGGTACTCCCACCGTTGACTGCGCCGTTAACTCCCAGCCCGAGCCGTACGCCCTCTGGCGCTGAGTCCGCCCACCGCACCGAGTGCCCAACCAGTGTGCGGACCTTGCCATCCACCCTGGGACGCAGCCAGGCGGCTCCGGCCGGCCCGAGCGCGGTCCGTGCGGTCCGGACCCGCTGCGCGGCTGGTAGTTGCCGGTACAGGTCTGGTCGGTTGGAATAGAACCAGATAGCCCAGCCCGAGCCCAGGCCTGATTCCGGTTCCCGCAGCCGCCGCCGGATCGAGCGCTGGCCGGGCAGTGGAGCGCCGCTCCACACCACCTCTGATGCGCGGGCGACCACGGTGACCCGCGCTCCGGACTCGTGCAGCAGGGCAGCTGATTCCAGCGCGGACTGGCCGGCGCCGAGCACCGCGACCTCGCGGTCGGCGAACACCCCCAGGTCGTCGTGTGCGCTGGTATGCGTACACATATGCGGTGGTAGCGCCGCCAGGGAGCCGGGCAAATGAGCGAAGTGCTGCACCCCAGTGGCGACCACGACCTTGCGGGCCAGCGCGGTGCCCCCGTCGGACAGGGTGAGCTGGTAGTTCTCGCCGGCCCGGGTCACGTCGGTGACCATCAGCTCTTCCAGTTGCGGAACCTCGGCGCGCTGGAACCAGTCTCCGTAGGCCACGAAGGTCTCCAGCGGCACTGGCAGGCCGTAGTCGGCGTAGTCGCGGCCAGTGGCTGCGCAGAACGCGCGCAACGTGTGCTTGCCGGCTGGGTCGGACAGGTTGGAGGCGAAACCCTGCGACTTGAGGAACATGCCAGCTGGCATCGCGTCGCGCCACAGCTGCATGGGCAGCCCAAACTGGCGAAACGGCACGCGTGCGGCGCGCAGATGCGCACCGACCGACAGACCGTAGGGACCGGCGCCCACGATGGCAACCTCGACCGGATCGTTCATATTCAGACCTTCCGTGCGGATAGCTGGGTGATTGCAGGCGGCCGAGGCACACTGCGCAATGGGCGGCTCATCGCCCGCCAGCCCATCCACAGGCACATCAGCCCAAACGGTGCAAGATCATCTTTGGCGAACCAAGCCAGCTCGTCGGCCTGGCGAAGCGACGTCACCCAAGACCGGAAATCCAGGCCGCAGCGCCGGTAGGCCAGCGCTGCGAAGGGGTCGTAGTTCTCCACCAGGAAGCGGCGCCCGTGCTGTGGTGCGCCCGGTGGTACTGGACGGCCGGTCAGGTCCAGGTGCGCTGCGACTACCACGTCGACGCCCGCGGTGTCGGAGAACAGCCGGAACTGCGCACCCAGGCGCGGGTTGAAGTCCAGCAGCTTGTACTGGCCATCTCGGGGGTCGAACCGGTAGTCGAGGTCGACGATGCCCTGGAACGCCAGCTGGGTTAAGAGCTCAGTGGCCTGGTGGTGCAACGCAGGGTTGTCCACCCAGCGTCCGAGGCTGGTCAGCCCGGCGTGCGCCGGGTACGAACGTTCCTTGATGCCGACGAAACCGGGTCGGCAGCGCGACTGGGCATCGCAGTAGCCGTGAAAGAAGTAGTCCTGACCGCCGACGTACTCCTGGAGCATCAGCGCCTGATCGCCGCAGGCCCGCCAGGTATCGCCGAGTTCCGCACTGTTGTGCACGACCGAGGTGCTGCGCAGCCCCGTTGCGCTACTGGACCGCCACGGCGTGGCCAGCTTGGCCACCAGCGGGTATCCCACCCGGTCGGCGAAGCGCTGGGCTTCGGGTAAAGATCCGGTCAACGCGGCCGCCGGGCACGGCACACCGAGCTGGCGGCACAACTGGTACAGCGTGTACTTGCCGGCTAGCTGGCGGGGCAGGTCGCTGGCCGGCTCCGGGAACAAGAACCACTGCCGCAGCTCGGTACCGTGCTCAGCGAGGAAGATCGCGCCGGCGTCGTCGGTGGGGATCAGGACGGCTGGGCGGTCGATCCGCTCGGCGAGCGTCACCAAACCAGCGCGCACCCGTTCGGCATCATCGGCCGGTGGCTGCCAGACCCATCGGTCGTGCAGGTAACGGGATCTGGCCGCGGGTGCCCACGCGTCCTCGTGCACGCCGTAGACCGGTACGCCCAGCCGCCCGAGGCTGCGGATCGCGCCCAGCCCGCCGTGGTGCATGACGTTGCGGTCGAGTTTGAGGATGACTGCCGGTGTCGTGGTGTCCAGCTCGATGTGCGGTGCGTGGGTCATCTGTTCTCACACCACGCTGCGCTGCACTGGGCTGTCCAACAGGCCCTCGAACAGGTACGTGGCGTCGAGCACCCGCGGGCAGTCCCGTACCCAGGTGTAGTCGGCGTCGGGATGCACCACGTGGATGATCGCCAGGTCCCAGTCGG
>JAICHZ010000330.1 GCA_025924655.1 Pseudonocardiaceae bacterium
CGGGCTCGGGGTAGGTCGATTGCCCCGGACTGAAGAGCGTCGAGGGTGTCGGGCAGTTGGGTCGACAACCGGGTGGCCAGGTGCAGCCGCGCGTCGGCCGCGCCGCGGGACAGATGCAGACCGGGGCGACTTCGGCGGTGGCGAATTCGTCGAGATCCGTGCCCGCTCGTAGGGTGGCGAAACGAGCCAGCGCCCGCAGCTGTTGAGCGTGAGCGTGTGCGATCAGCCGCTCCCACGACACTAGCCACCGGAATGCTCGACGCTGTTCGCCATTGCGTAGCCTCCTCGTCCGACCCGGGGACACGTACCCATCACCGCCCGTCGTCCAAGGAGGCCTCATGTACGACACCGACCCCGACGAGATGGAGCGCCGGCTGTCGCAGTGGACACAGGGATTCGCCGAGAAGGCCAAGCAATTCCACGCGATGCGCACCCAGGTCGAGCAGATTGCGGTCACCGAGTCGTCCCGGGATGGCGCGGTTCGGGTCACGGTGGACTCGCGCGGGATGCTCACCGACCTCACACTCACTGACAGGATCCGCGAGATGTCGCCGCCGGAGCTCGCCGTGCAGGTGATGGCCTGTTTGCGGCGCGCGCAGCAGCAGCTCGCCCCGCTAGTCCAGGACGCCATGCAGGCCACCGTCGGTGGCGACGAGCCCGTTGTCGAAAAGGTGGTCTCGGGGTACCGGGAGCGCTTCGGTGAAGATCTGAGCATGGCACCGGACACGATGGTGCTCGGACTGGGCGCGATCGAAGACGACACTGCGCCGCCACCACCGAGGCGGCCGCCCCGCGCGGCGCCCCCTGAGGATGAGGAGTACTTCGCCGACCGGGGCTACCTGCGCTAGGAGCATGACGAATGGCCGACGAGTACGAAGTACTTACCGAGGCACTACGGGAACACGCCAAGAAAGTCGACCGTATCAGCGACAGGTTGGCCGAGGCAGTGGATGCGGCGCGAGAGATGAGCCTGCCCACAGACGCCTACGGCACCTATTGCCAGACCTTGCCGATGATGCTCAACCCGCTGCAACACCTGGCAGCGACCGCGCTGGACAGCAGCGCCAACCGCCTGAGCAGCACCGCGACTGGCATCAGGGCAACCGCCGTGGACTATGCGGACATCGACGACGCCAACGCGATGGCCATGTACCAGACGAGGGGACCTAAATAGATGACGGCGAATCCGCTGGTCGCTGACGAGGAGCACCCTACGGCTTTCGCCGGAATAGGGATTGTTGATCCAGCCCTCCAATGCGTCAATGCGATTTCCAGCGGGGATTGGATTGAGGTCGGGATCGACACGGCCTCGGCGAGCCTGGATACGCTCAACTACGTCTCGGATCCGGCCGGCGCGCTGCTGTCCTATGGCGTCGGGTGGCTGATGGAGCACGTCGAGGTCCTCTCCGAGCCGCTGGACTGGCTGGCCGGCAGCCCTGATGCGATCACCGCTCACGCCCAGACGTGGGGCAACGTCGCAGATGCGGTGTCCGCGGCGCGGCAGGACTACGCGCACGCCGTCTCCGGGGATCTCGCGACGTGGCAGGGCGCGGCTGCCGAGTCCTACCGGGCCCACGCCAAGGGCAGCGACCACCTGCTCGAAGCGATGGCGATCGCGGCCGACGGCATCCGAGTGGCCGTCACCATGAGCGGGATGATCGTCGCTGCGGTCCGCGAAGAGATCCGCAAGATGATCACCGAGCTGGTCGGGTATCTGATCGAGTATGCCGCTGAGCTGCTCGGCAGCGGTGGGCTCGCGGCTCCCGTGGTGGCCGAGCAGGCCATGACCCTGATCGCCGAGTGGGCCGCCAAGATCGCTAAGCTGATGCTGAAACTGCTGCGCACCATGAAGAATTTAATGCCTCTGCTGCGCCACCTCGATGAGGTCTTCAGCGCGCGCCGACGACGGCACGGCTACCCTGAGCAGCAATAGCCCGTCACGGCGCCAGCACGCTGGTGACCAACTTGGTGCACCAGTCGAGCAGCTCCCGGTCGCGTAGCGGCGCGGCGCCGATGCCGCCGGAGCCTTCGCTGGGCCGCGGCACGGTCAGGGTCTGTCCAGCGGAGCGGTACGCCGCCTGCGGATACAGCCGGTTGCAGCGCACCACCTGAGAGTCACGCAACGTCACCGGAGCGAACCGCAGCTTGGAGCCCTGCACCGTCACCTCTGCCACCCCGTGCGCCCGGCAAACCTGGCGGAAGCGAGCGACTTCCAGCAGGGTCACCACGGGAGACGGCAGCGCTCCGTAGCGATCGCGCAACTCGTCGGTGATGGCGCTGAGCGTCTCGGCGTCCAGCGCTTCGGCGATCTTGCGGTAGGCCTCCAGCCGTAGCCGCTCGCCGGGGATGTAGTCGTGCGGCAGGTGCGCGTCCACCGGCAGCTCCACCCGCACCGGTGCAGGTTCGGGCACGCCATCGGACGCGCCGACGCCGGCCGCACCGCGGAATGCCTCGACGGCCTCGCCTACCAGCCTGATGTAGAGGTCGAAACCGACTCCGGCGATGTGCCCGGACTGCTCACCGCCCAGGATGTTGCCCGCGCCACGGATTTCCAAATCCTTCATCGCGACGGCCATCCCCGCGCCCAACTCGGTGTGCTGGGCGATGGTGGACAGCCGGTCGTGCGCCTGCTCACTCAGCGGCGTCTCCGGCGGGTAGAGGAAGTAGGCGTAGCCACGCTCGCGACCACGCCCGACGCGCCCACGCAGCTGGTGTGCCTGGGCGAGCCCAAGCAGGTCACCACGCTCGACGATCAGCGTATTGGCGTTGGAGATGTCCAGCCCGTTCTCGACGATCGTGGTGCAGACCAACACGTCGTACTCACGGTCCCAGAACCCGGCGACGGTGCGCTCGAGCTGGTCTTCGTTCATCTGCCCGTGCGCCACCGCCACCCGCGCCTCGGGCACCAGCTCGCGGATCCGCCGAGCGGCCTTCTCGATCGAGGACACCCGGTTGTGCACGTAGAAGACCTGCCCGTCGCGCAACAGCTCGCGGCGGATCGCGGCGCCGACCTGCTTGTCGTCGTAGGCACCGACGTAGGTCAGCACCGGGTGACGATCCTCCGGTGGGGTCAGGATGGTCGACATCTCACGGATGCCAGCCAGGCTCATCTCTAAGGTCCGCGGGATCGGGGTGGCCGACATGGTGAGCACGTCGACGGCCGTGCGCAGCGCCTTGATGTGCTCCTTGTGCTCGACGCCGAAGCGCTGCTCCTCGTCGACCACGACCAGCCCGAGATCCTTCCAGCGCACCCCCGGTTGCAGCAGCCGGTGAGTGCCGATCACGACGTCCACCGAACCCTCGGCGAGCCCGCGCAGCACCTCCGTCGCATCGCCGGGATGGGTGAACCGCGACAGCCCGCGCACCGTGACCGGGAACGGCCGCATCCGGTCGGAGAAGGTCTGCAGGTGTTGCTGGGCGAGCAGGGTGGTGGGTACCAGCACGGCCACCTGCTTGCCGTCCTGCACGGCTTTGAAGGCGGCCCGCACGGCGATCTCAGTCTTGCCGTAGCCGACGTCGCCGCAGACCACCCGGTCCATCGGGACGCCACGACGCATGTCCTCTTTGACCTCGTTGATCGCGGCGAGCTGGTCGGGCGTCTCGGTGTAGGGGAAGGCGTCCTCCAGCTCGGCCTGCCAGGGGGTGTCCGGGCCGAACGGGTGCCCCGGCGATGACTGCCGAGCCGCATACAGCTGCACCAGCTCAGCAGCGATCTCCTTGAC
>JAICHZ010000331.1 GCA_025924655.1 Pseudonocardiaceae bacterium
CACCGTGGGCTGACGGGGGCCGCCACCGCGCGGCGTACCTCGGGATTCTCGGTACGACGCTGGTCGTGCTCGCGATCGTGCTCACCCTGGTCCACCAGCGGACCCCCTCGTCGCCTCCGGTCGCGGACGAGGCTGCCACGGCCGCCTCGGAGCAGGTGCCCACGCCGCGGATCCGGCACGTGTTCGTGGTGAACATCGAGAACAAGGGCTTCCACACCACCTGGGGCAAGCACTCCCGGGCGCCGTACCTGGCCAAGACGCTGCGCGCCAAGGGCGTGCTGTTGACCCAGTACTACGGCACGGCGCACCACAGCCTCGGCAACTACCTCGCCCAGATCTCCGGGCAAGGACCCACGTATGCGATCCAGCACGACTGCCCCCGCTACACCCGGTTCAACGAGGAGGGGGCGGTCCGGGCGCACCAGCAGGTCTACGGCAACGGGTGCGTCTTCCCGAAGAAGGTGGACACGCTGGCCGGCCAGCTCGACCGGGCGGGGCTGAGCTGGCGCGGCTACATGCAGGACATGGCGCGGTCCTGCCAGCACTCCCGCCTGAACGGGAAGGAGCGCTGGGCCCGCGCGACGAAGCGTCAGCAGTACGCCACCCGCCACAACCCGTTCATGTACTTCCGCTCGATCACCTCGCGGCCGTCCTACTGCAAGGCCCACGTGAAGCCGCTGTCCGCGCTGGCCCACGACCTGAAGCGGAGGTCGACGACGCGCACGCTGAGCTACATCAGTCCCGACCTTTGCCACGACGCCCACGACGCCCGCTGTGCCGATGGGGGCCCCGGCGGGCTGCGCGCCGCGAACACCTGGTTCAAGAACTGGGCCCCGCGGATCCTGCGCTCGCCGGCGTTCCGGGCCAACGGGATGCTGGTGATCACCGCCGACGAGTCCGAGGGCGTCCGCGAGGACTCTCGTGGCTGCTGTGGCGTGGTCCCCGGTCCGAACGCCGGTCAGCCCGGCATCGACGGTCTCGGGGGTGGCCGGATCGGGGCCCTCGTCATCGCCCCGCGATTCGTCGGCCCGGGCACCGTCACCGGCACGCCGTACAACCACTACTCCCTGCTCGGCTCGATCGAGGACCTGTTCGGGCTCGACCGCCTCGGCTACGCACAGACGGTCACGAGCGTCTTCGGCGACGACGTCTACAACGCGTCCTGACGCTGCCTGACGCTGCCTGACTGCTGCCTGACCGCTGACTGACCGTCGGTCGGCGAGTGTCGCCGAGTGACTTCTCGGCACTCCTGCCCGATAGTTCACCTGTGACTCTTAGCCAGGGATCGAGGCTCGGCCGCAGGACGTTGCTGGGCGCCGCGGGCGCGGCGGGGTTGCTCACCGCCGCCGGGGGCTACCGGATGTTGAGTGATGAGGCCGAGGCCGCGACGGCCCTGCCGCACCCTCGGGACTCCGGCATCGAGCACATCGTCGTGCTGATGATGGAGAACCGCTCGTTCGACCACATGCTCGGCTGGCTGCCCTCGCTCTCCGGCTACTCCGACGTCGACGGCAAGCAGGCGGGGCTCACCTATCTCGACCGTTACCGCGTCCCCCACCGGACCCACCACCTCACCGTGATGGCCAGCTGCGGATTCCAGGACCCCGACCACAGCTACGAGGGCGGACGCATCCAGCTCAACGGCGGACGGTGCAACGGCTGGCTGCGCTCCGGGCAGAACGACAGCCTGTCGATCGGCTACTACCAGCAGGCCGACCTGCCGTTCCTGGGCCGCGCGGCGGCCGACTGGACGACGTTCGACCGCTACTTCTCCGCGGTCATGGCGGAGACCTACCCCAACCGCTTCTACATGCACGGCGCCCGTACCGACCGCCTGCACAACGACCTGACCCTCTTCACCTACCCGACGATCTGGAGCCGGCTGAAGGCCAAGGGCGTATCCCACTGCTACTACCACGGCGACACGCTGCCTCTCTTCACGTTCCTGCTGAAGCACAAGCCGGCGCACACCAAGCCGTTCGCCTCCTTCATCGCCGACGCGAAGGCCGGGACGCTCCCGGCGGTCTCGTTCGTGGACCCGCGCTTCACCGACGAGGAGGCCGGGACGTCGAACGACGACCATCCCCATGCCGACCTGCGCGCGGGCGAGGACTTCATGAACCAGGCGTACGACGCCGTGCGGACCAGCCCGAACTGGGCGAACACGGTCCTGGTGATCACCTACGACGAGTGGGGCGGGTTCTTCGACCACGTGCCACCCGGTCACGCTCCCGACGTGAGCAGGAAGACCAGCCTGCGCGGGTTCCGGGTGCCCACCGTCGTGATCTCGCCGTTCGCCCGGCGCCGCTTCGTCTCCCATCGGACCTTCGACCACACCTCGATCCTGCGGATGATCGAGTGGCGCCACGGCCTGAAGCCACTCACGGTGCGGGACCAGAAGGCACGCAACCTGGCGACGGTGCTGAACTTCGCCCACCCGAAGCTCTCGTCACCGACGTACAACGTGCCGCCGTTCACCAGCCAGGGCTGCTCCGCGACGGCGGACCTCGAAGGATCGGAGTTCAAGGAGTGGCCGGCCCTGAAGCAGCGGATCCTGGCCAACGGCGGGGTGCTCGAACGATGAGGTCGCCGCGCAGCACGGCGCTGCGGATCGGGCCCTTTCGGGTCGGACTCGTCCTGCTGGCTCTCGCGGTGGCTTTGTCGGTCTCCCCCGCGGAGGCGTCGGGTGGCCTGAACGGCAAGGCCCCGGGTGCGGCAGCGGTCGGTCCGGACCGCCCGCGGCGGCCGGCGTACGTCCCGAAGATCAGGCACGTCTTCGTCATCAACATCGAGAACAAGGGGTACGACGAGACCTTCGGCCCGGGCACGGCCTCGCCGTACCTGGCCGGCAAGCTGCGCCGGAAGGGCGTCCTGCTCAACTCCCACTACGCCACCGCCCACAACTCGCTGCCCAACTACCTGGCTCAGATCTCGGGCCAGGCTCCGAACCTGCAGACCCAGGCCGACTGCCACACGTTCAGCAGGTTCCACCGGACCGGACGCCGGGCGCCCGGCCAGGCGGTGGGAACCGGATGCGTCTACCCGAGGAGTGTCCGCACCCTGCCGCGGCAGATGACCCACGCAGGCCTGACCTGGCGCGGCTACATGCAGCAGATGCGTCAGCCGTGCGTGCACCCGCGGATCGGCCGGCGAGACACGACTCAGCTGGCGACTCCGGGCCACAACTACGCGGTCCGGCACAACCCGTTCATGTACTTCCGGTCGATCATCTCGCACCACGCGTACTGCCGCCGGCACGTGCGGCCGCTGCACGACCTCCGGGTGGACCTCCGGCATCGGAGGACCACGCGGAACCTGTCCTACATCACCCCGGACCTGTGCCAGGACGGGCACGACGCGACCTGTGCGAACGGCGAGAAGGGCGGGCTCCGCCAGGTCGACAGGTTCCTGAAGAGGTGGGTGCCGCGGATCCTGTCCTCGCCCGCGTTCAAACGCAACGGCATGCTGATCATCACCGCGGACGAGTCGGACAACGCGGTCGTCGACTCGAGCGCCTGTTGCGACGAGCGGTCGGGGCCGAACGTGGCCCAGGCCGGCATCCTCGGCCCGGGCGGTGGGAAGGTCGGCGCGCTGGTCATCTCCCGGTTCACCCGGCACAACACGTGGAGCACGACGCCGTACAACCACTACTCGCTGCTGGCGTCGCTGGAGGAGATCTTCCGGCTGCCGAA
>JAICHZ010000332.1 GCA_025924655.1 Pseudonocardiaceae bacterium
GCCTATGCCGCGCGCCGTGTTATGCCGCACCGCTCGGATCGGTGCAGGTCAGTGCCGGTGGTGGGCTCGCTGGATGCGGCATAACTCGACCGTGGTGAGTAGCTGACTTCTTCTGTCCGGGTGGCGTCTGCCACCCAAGGCCAACGGGACGGGAGAAGATCATGACTGCGGATCCACACACCGATCAACTCGGCGGCGTGGTCACGGCGGACAGGACGTTGACCAGCTACGAACCCGCGTTGCGGACGCTGATGCAGCGCTGGGGCTACGCGCCGTCGTCGGTGAACGAGGCCGTGCGGGTAATGCGAGGGTTGAGCCGCTGGATGCACCGGCGCCGGGTCGACCTGGCCGGCTTGACGTCGAGCGCCTTCGAGGAGTTCCTCGCGGTCCGGCAACGGTCCTACAAGAACTCTGCGGTGGCGCTTCGCTGGACCGGGGTGGTGCGCCGTTTCCTGCGCAACGAGGGCCTACTCGCCGCGCCGGATCCGGCGCAGGGCAGTGAGGTGGACAGGCTGCTGGACAGGTTCGGCGCCTGGCTGGCCAGCGAACGCGGCCTGGCCGGGGAGACAGTGCGCTGCTACCGCAACCAGGCCAAGACATTTCTGGGGTGGCTGCCAGCCTCGCCCCGCGAGGCGCTGGCTGGGCTGGACGCCGCGACGGTCGCCGGGTTCGTGCTCGAGCACAGCGCGGCAAGCTCGAGCACCTGGTCGGCCAAGGCGCAGGTCACCGCGCTGCGGGCGCTGCTGCGGTTCCTGCACATCCAGGGATTGATCCCGGCGCCGCTGGTCGCGGCGGTGCCGGGGGTGGCGGGCTGGCGGCTCAGCGAGCTGCCCCGGTCGTTGCCCGCCACGCAGGTCACCGCGCTGTTGGCCGCGCATGATCGAACCACTGCGGTCGGGCTACGCGATCACGCGGTGCTGCTCACCCTGGCCCGGTTGGGGTTGCGCGGCGGTGAGATCGCCGCGCTGGGCCTGTCCGACGTCGACTGGCGTGGCGGGCAGCTTGTGGTGCACGGCAAGGGCGCGCGCACCGAAGCACTCCCGCTGCCCGCCGAGGTAGGCCACGCGCTGGCCGACTACCTCACCCAGGCCCGCCCCCGATGCGGCTACCCAGCGCTGTTCGTGACCGCCCGGGCGCCGTATCAGCCCCTGACTCCAGGGGCGGTGCGCGCGATCATGGGTCGGGCTTGCCGACGGGCCGGCCTGCCCCGACTGGGGGCGCATCGGCTGCGCCACACGCTGGCCAGCGACATGTTGCGCGCCGGTGCGCCGCTGACCGAGATCGGCCAGATCCTGCGCCACCGGGTCGCGGCGTCCACCGCGGTCTACGCCAAGGTCGATTACGTCTCGCTGCGTGCGCTGGCCCGCCCCTGGCCCGGTGACCGGCGATGACCCCGACACCGATCCGCCGCCACGCCGAGCGATACCTGGCGATGCGCCGGGCGTTGGGGTTCAAGCTGACCACGTTCGGTCAGAAGCTGTTGAGCTTCATCGACTACCTCGAAGCCCACGACTTGAACGTGATCACCACCGAGTCGGCGCTGGCCTGGGCGACGAGCACCCCGCGCAGCACCGATGCGGTGCATTGGAGCCGGCGCCTGATGGTCGCGCGGATCTTCGCCCGGCACATGGCGGTGCTGGACCCGGCCACCGACATCCCGCCCTCCGACATCCTGGCCCACCACTACCGGCGGATCACCCCGCATCTGTATGCCCCCCGAGCAGATCACCGCGCTGCTGGCCGCCGCCGATCGGCTCCACCCGCCGCTGCGGGCGCTGACCTGGCACACCCTGATCTGCCTGCTGGCGGTCACCGGGATGCGCACCTCGGAGGTCTGCCGGCTCGACCGCGACGACCTCGACCTGCACGAGGGCGTGCTGACCGTGCGCGACAGCAAGTACGGCAAGCACCGCCAGGTGCCGGTGCATCCCAGCACCACCACCGCGCTGCGCGGCTATCTGCGCGAACGCGACCGACTGGCCGGGGTGACCGCCACCCCGGCGGTGTTCATCACTACCCGCGGCACCCGCCTGGACCATCACAACATCCCGCGCGTGTTCGCCCGCCTGGTCACCGCCGCCGAGATCCCGACACCCGCTGGCCGGCGCCGCCCTCGGCTGCACGACCTGCGCCATTCGTTCGCCGTGGCCACCCTGCTCGACTGGTATCGCGACGGCGCCGACGTGCAGGCACAGCTGCCGTTGCTGTCGACTTACCTGGGCCACAGCGACCCGAAAGCGACCTACTGGTACCTCAGCGCCACCCCGGAGCTGCTCGCGCTGGCCGCCAACCGGCTCGAGGTCGCGTTCGGAGGCCAACCGTGAGCGATCTCGCGCCGCTGCTGCAAGCCTTCTTCACCAACCGGCTGATGCGCCAGCGCCAAGCCAGCGCCCACACCATCGCCGCCTACCGCGACGCGTTCAAACTGCTGTTGGGCTTCGTGGCGCGCACCACCGGACGTCACCCCGCTCAGCTCAGCCTCACTGACCTCGACGCGGCCACGATCGCGGCGTTTCTGCAGCACCTCGAGGCAGACCGGGGCAACAGTGTCGTTACCCGCAACGCGCGGCTGGCCGCGATCCACTCCTTCTACAGCTACGCCGCGCTGCACGCGCCCGAACACTTGGCGATCATCCAACAGGTGCTGGCGATCCCGGCCAAACGCGTCGACCGGGCGATCGTCAGCTTCCTCACCCGCGCCGAATGCGACGCGCTGATCGCCGCCCCGGACACCACCACCTGGCTAGGACGGCGCGATCACACCCTGCTGCTGGTGGCGATCCACACCGGGCTGCGGGTCTCCGAGCTGATCAACCTGGCCATCGCCGACGTCGGGCTCGGCGCCGGCCCGCACCTACGCTGCACCGGGAAAGGACGCAAGAACCGCTGCACCCCGCTGACCCGCCCCGCGGCACGAGCGCTACGCGCCTGGCTGAGCGAGCGAACCAGCGCACCCGCCAACGCACCCGTATTTACCACCCGCTCCGGTCAGCGCCTCAGCCCCGACGCCATCACCCATCTCGTCGCCCGGCACACCGCCACCGCCGTGCGCCGTTGTCCGACGCTGGCAACCAAGACGGTCAGCCCGCACACCCTGCGCCACTCCACCGCCATGGCGCTATTAGCCGCGGGCACCGACATCTCGGTGATCGCGCTGTGGCTCGGTCACGAATCCACCGACGCAACCCAGATCTATCTGCACGAACTCTCGGGAATTGCATCAGACGGGAAAAAAACCGCAGGTCACCAGGTCAGCGTGGTGCCGGTGTGGCATCTCAGGTCAGTGCGTGATAGCTGCCTGAGCAGGGAAAATCGTCAAGCGCTCCCTCCTGATGCAGGATACGCCCGCAAACGGGGATGGCTGAGATGGCTTGCAGAGCAACAGCTTGCTGCCGCGCCGCTTCCGCTCCTCGGCGCGCTGAGCGCGCCTGTGGTGCGGGTCGGCTTGCCTACGAGCCCTGTGGGCGCCAAAAAGCGATGCACGCCGCGCCGCGTGCTGGACCGGCATTCGGACAGTTCCAATATCCGACTCCGCCATTACCGACATGAGCATCAAAGAACGCGCCCTAGCGCGCATCGCACCAGCACCAGCGGGGACCATGCGACGCTACAAGCCACCCGACACGCTACTGCGCTTCCTCGACAACCTCTGATCTGAGCCCGGCTACTCACCAC
>JAICHZ010000333.1 GCA_025924655.1 Pseudonocardiaceae bacterium
AAGGGGGTTTCGGACCTGACCCGGTTCACTCCTGACGAGGTCGCCGAGCGCTACGGCTTGACCCCGGCGCAATACCCGGATTACGCGGCACTGCGGGGCGACCCCTCGGACAATCTGCCAGGCATCCCTGGGGTGGGAGATAAGACTGCGGCGAAGTGGGTGCGGGAGTTCGGTTCGCTGAACGCTTTGGTCGATCGGGTGGACGAGGTCAAGGGCAAGGCCGGCGACGCGCTGCGCGAGAACCTGGCCTCGGTGCTGCTCAACCGCCGGCTCACCGAGCTGGTCCGGAATGTCGATCTACCTGATCAGCCCGCCGACCTGGTGCTCAAACCGTGGGACCGCGACGCGGTGCACCGGCTGTTCGACGAACTGGAGTTCCGGGTGCTGCGGGACCGGCTGTTCGCCACGTTGAGTGCACCAGAGCCGGAAGCTGAGGAGGGTTTCCAAGCCCGGGGCGCGACGATAGCGGCCGGAGCGGTGGCAACCTGGCTGGATGCGCATGCCCGGGACGGAAACCGAACCGGACTGGCCTTCCGCGGCAGCTGGGCGCGCGGCACCGGGGATCTGGAAAGCCTCGCCCTGGCCGCTGCCGACGGTGCGGGCGGCTACCTCGATCCGCGCGCGTTGACCCCCGATGACGAGCGGGCACTGGCGCAGTGGTTGGCTGACCCCGCCGTGCCCAAGGCCGCGCATGACGCCAAGCCGCTGCTGCACGCGTTGCGGTCACGCGGTGTGACCTTGGCGGGGCTGACCAGCGACACTGCGCTGGCCGCCTACCTGGTCCGACCCGGCCAGCGGTCATTCGACCTCGCCGATCTGGTACTGCGATATCTGCGCAAAGAGTTACGGATCGAACCCGGCGAGGTTGCCCAACCGAGCCTGTTCGAGGACGAAGACACCGCTGCCCGGGTCTCCGACGAGATCCTGCGGGCCCGCGCGATCGCCGAGTTGGCCGTGGCGCTGGACACCGAGCTCGATCAGATCGCCGGTCGGGCGTTGCTCACTGACCTGGAGCTTCCGCTGCTCACCGTGCTGGCCGAGCTGGAGGCAGCCGGCATCGCCGTCGAGGGTGATGTGCTGGCCGAGCTGGAGGCCTGTTTCTCCGCCGAGGTGAAGCAGGCCGAGCAGGACTGCTTCGGGGTGCTCGGCAAGGAGGTCAACCTGGGCTCGCCCAAACAGCTGCAGGTGGTGTTGTTCGACGAGCTGGGCATGCCCAAAACCAAACGCATCAAGACCGGCTACACCACCGACGCCGACGCGCTGCAAACTCTCTACGCATCCACCGAGCATCCGTTTCTGAAGTACCTGCTGGTGCACCGCGACGCCACTCGCCTCAAGACCACGGTGGATGGGCTACTGAAATCTGTGGCCGATGACGGACGCATCCACACCACGTACCTCCAGACCATCGCCGCGACCGGCCGGTTGTCATCCACCGAGCCGAACCTGCAGAACATTCACGTCCGCAGTGAATCCGGGCGCCGGATCCGGCAGGCCTTCGTCGTGGGCCAGGGCTATTCGGAACTGATGACGGCGGACTACAGCCAGATCGAGATGCGGATCATGGCGCACCTGTCGGAGGACACCGCACTGATCGAGGCGTTCACATCCGGGCATGATTTTCACGCCGCCACCGCCGCACGGGTATTCGCCGTGGACGCCGCCGCGGTCAGCGGCGAGCAGCGCGCCAAGATCAAGGCGATGAACTACGGCCTGGCCTACGGCCTGTCCGCGTTCGGGCTCTCCGCCCAGCTGCGGATCTCCACCGAAGAGGCTCGGGAGCTGATAGACGAGTACTTCACCCGGTTCGGCGGGGTCCGCGATTACCTCCGCACCATTGTGGAAAGGGCCCGGCTGGAGGGCTACACCGCCACTATGATGGGTCGCCGGCGCTACCTGCCCGACCTCGTCAGCGACAACCGGCAGCGCCGCGAGATGGCCGAACGGATGGCGCTCAACGCGCCGATCCAGGGCAGCGCCGCGGACATCATCAAGGTTGCGATGCTGCACGTCGCGCGCGCGTTGCAGGCTGAGGGACTCCGGTCCCGGATGTTGCTGCAAGTGCACGACGAGCTGGTACTCGAAGTCGCCGAGGGCGAGCGCCCCACCCTGGAAGCCCTGGTAAGACGCGAGATGGCCGCCGCATACCCCCTAGACGTCCCCCTAGAGGTCTCAATCGGCCTAGGCCACAGCTGGAACGACGCCGCGCACTAGTTCGCTCGGCCCTGACCGCCATTCGGAGCCGAATAGCGCTTCTGCAAGCAGCCAGACCGCCATTCGGCTCCGAATGGCGGTCTGGCAAGCACGCCATACCCCGATTCGGCTCCGAATGGCGCCGAATCAGGCGCGGCGGCAGCAGAAGATCGCGGTTCCTGGGAACAGCGCGCCACGAAGGGGGCTCCATTGGCCCCATTCCCGGTGCAGGTCTGGGGGCCACTCCGGTTCTATCAGGTCCTCCAACACCAAACCGGCGGCGACGATCTCCCTCACCCGGTCGCCCAGGGTGCGGTGGTGCTCCACGTAAGTGGGCTTGCGGAGGCCGTCCACCTCGACATACGGGGTGCGGTCGAAATAGGACTGTGCCACGGTCAAGCCGGCCTCGCCCGGGTCGTCGGGGAAGATCCACCGCAACGGGTGGGTCACCGCGAACACCCACCGACCGCCGGGGCGCAGCACCCGGGCGACCTCTCTCATCACCTCGGCGGAGTCCGCGACGAACGGCACCGCACCGAACGCCGAACACGCGAGGTCGAAGCTCCCTGCGGCGAAGGGCAATCGACCAGCGTCCGCCTGCACCAGGGGCACTGAGATTCCGGTTTCGCGGGCTGCCCGCACCGCGTGCAACAGCATCGCCGCCGACAGGTCCAGGCCGACGACCTGCGCGCCGTGGGCAGCCAGCCAACGCGCGCACGGCGCTGATCCGCAACCGACCTCGAGCACGCGGCGACCGACCACCTCGCCGAGCAAACCGGCGTCTGATTCGCGAAGCCCCTCTGGGCACCAGACGAAATCCGCTGGACCGAGGAAATCACCGTGCTCGGCGAGATAGTCCGCGGCATCGGCGTCCCACCATCGACGGTTCGCCTCGACCGTCTCCGCGACGCTGACCAGCTGTTTCACCACACCGACAGTGCCCAGCACCGCCTCAGCGCTGCAGTGGCTGCCTAGCGGAGTCATCCGGTCATCGTCGTGGCCAGGTTGCGGCGCATCCGTCACTGAGGCAGTCTCTCACCACGAAGCAGGTGAGCGCCGGGGTCGGTTTGCTGGTCTGACTACTGCCTGGGTAGGATTGAACTCCGCTGTCGTTTCGCGCTGCCCAGGTTGTCAAGCGAGCCGTGGTCGTCAAGCTAGCTCGGTTGTCAAGCTCGCTCGGTATCAGCTCGCTCGGTGTCAGGTTCACCAGCGGCGAGGGTCCGCCGGGTGAGGTTGATCTGTCGGGTGTGGCTGATCTGGCGCAGTGGGGAATCAGCGCACGCGTCACAACAGTTGAGACAAACACCGACCGCTCGACCCTATCCCTTCGGAGCACCCCACCGCATGTCCACCGACACCACCACCGCCCCGGCCCCGCAGCAAGTTGCGATCAACGATATCGGGACGGAGGAGGACTTTCTCGCCGCCATCGACAAGACGATCAAGTACT
>JAICHZ010000334.1 GCA_025924655.1 Pseudonocardiaceae bacterium
GCCAGCCAAGCAGATGATTACGGACCCGGTCATTCCAACGGATGGGGTAGAGCGGCCCGGATGGCCGATCGAACCGATGCAACCAACGTAAAGCAGGCAAGCACAGCACCCGTCCCCCGGCCCGCCGGATCTTCTCGTGCAGGTAGCCCTCCTCGCTACCATGGCCGCGAAAACGCGGGTTGAGTCCCGGCCACACTTTCTGCCGACACGCGAAAACACCGAGTCCCTGCATGCCGATTTCGAAAGCCGGCCCATTCGCGTCCAAGCCGCGGGCATCGATAGCCCAGACCCCGAACATGCCATCGCGCCACACTGGCTCTTGGTGAGTTGCCAGCCGATTGTCGAGCGCATCGTGCAGCGTCGGTCCTTGAATAAGATCACAGGTGCCCGGCCGAGCAGCAAAGTAGTCGAGTAGGGCACTCAGCGCGCCCGGCGCGAACAGGACGTGGGAATCCACACACAACACGATTTCGGAGCTGGCCTCCCGGAAAATTAAATCACGCACGGCGGTACCGCGATAGCCACGGAAAGGCACATACCGATAGTGAGGGATACGGTTTTCTAGTGCCTTGAGAGCGACCGCATGCGGGCCCTCGGGATGGTTGTCTACAACCACGAACGCCACCCGGTCGGCGACCTCAGGATGATACAGTCGCACTGACTGGATGGTGAAGTACACGCCGTCGAAGTCGTCGTAACTCGCCATACCGATGGTGAGCTCACGGAAGTCCCCGGGCGGGGTCGGTAAGGGCACTACGCGGCAGGCCTCCTCGGCCTCCTCCAGACACTTCGCCAGATCACTGACCAGTTCCAGCGGCTGCAGCATGCCCTCTCCCAAGCTCAGTATAGAGTGACGGACCACTATAGCCTATGCTTCGCCTATGACAACAAGCGCTATCGAGAACCCGATCACCACAACAACGCAGCGGTTCGAAGCCGTGCCGGGAACGGAACTCATCCAGATCAAAGACGGTCTCGTAATCTACCAGCACGAGCCCGAGCGTGTACACCGCCTCAACCGCAGCGCCGCCGTCATCTACCTACTCTGTGACGGATCCCGTACCGTGGACGAAATCGCCCATGAGGTCCAACTGGCTTTCAATACGGCAAACACACATCACAATGCCGTAACCCACTGCCTGCATCAGCTGGCTGGAGCTGACCTCCTCCGTCGGGTCGACGGCGACACCGACGACGCGGACAAATCGACCAGCGTCCATGACACCGACGCAGGCTAAAAGCGTCAGCAAAAGCGCCAATCTGGCGAAGCGGCCCTTCCCGCGGCGCTGACCAGAGTTCGCTATGGTCGAGCCGCCGAAGTTGACTTCTTGTCCCTACATTTTAGTACATCGCATCCGACCCGCAGACCGGAATCCACGAGATCGGAAGGCCAGGCCATGACCGAGCACCGCCAAGACGACAACAACCGCACCAACCTTTCTCGCCGCGCATTTATCCAGCGATTGACGACAGGGGCCGCAGGTGCGGCGTTCGCCTACCCGGTCGTCCTTACCTTCTCCAGAGAATGGGCCCATGCCTCAGCGGGCCACGGAGCAGCCTCCTCCGCGGCGTCAGCCCACCTCGCCGGCTTGCAAGCCACAGCACACCTCTCGTAGTGGCCGCGGCGTAGGATTTCGACGAACGCGCGTCGTCGGGATCATGAACGAGTTTAGCCGCCTCGCCGAGGTCCACCGTGACCGTGACCCCTGCCCGGATCTGACTGACCTTGCTCAACGATTGGCCACCACTCCCTGCAGCCCGCTGTGCGGCAAGAACGTCAGCCCCGACCGCGAACTGGCCGCATTCCTGCACACCGCCACGTCCACCCGCAGGTCCTCCTGCCCCCAACACTGAACGGCGATGAGGTGATCCATAGCGCTCAGGCAGATCAGGCCACCTAGCAGCGGCATGTGAGTGCGTTCGGCACAGGTGAGGATGGCCCGCGCTGACCGTCTCAGCAACACGCAATCAGTGGGAAGCGCATCGCAGGAGACCGAGATGGGTTTTGGCTTCCAGGATGCGTCGTTGGGCGTCGGTGATGCGGACGGCGAATCCGGGCTCGGTGGTGGCGGCGGACAGCACTTCGTCGATCATCGGGCCTAGGGTGGCCGGGTCGGCGGTCACCACGATGTCTCCCCCGGCGGCGAGGAACCGCGCCGCGCGTTGCCCGGGTGCCAGGGCGGCGACCTGTTCGGCCCGGCCCAGGTCGTCGGACACGATCAGTCCTCGGTAACCGATTTTCTCCTGGAGCAAGGTGGTGATGATTGCCGCAGAGAAGGTGGCCGCATGGTCTGGGTCGATTTTGGTGTAGACCGCGGAGGACACCATCAGCCAGGGGGTTTCTGCGTTCGACGCACGGGTGAAGGGCAGCAGCGCGGGGTCGGTCGCGGTGGTGTGCTGGTCTATCGCGCCGGCGGAGAAGTCGGTGTTGTCCCGCACCCCGCCGAGCCCGGGGAAGTGTTTTACGGTGCTGACCACGCCTGCATCACGCATGCCCCGGGTGAAGGCTAGGACGTGGTCGGAGACCACCTGGGGGTCGGTGCCAAATGCCCGGTGGTAGCGGCCGATCGCCGCGTTGGCGCTGCCCAGCGCGGGCGAGAGCACGTCGGCCACGGGGGCGAGGTTGACATTGACGCCGGCGGCCCGTAGCTGCTGGCCCCAGCCGGTAGCGGCGGCCTGCAACACCTCGAAATCCCAGCTGCCTTGAACCTTGGCCGTGGGGATCGGGGAGAAGCCAGGTCCCGACAGAACCTGAACCTGGCCGCCTTCTTGGTCGGTGGCCACGAACATCCCGACTCCGCCGCTGGCGCTGGCCCCGAATCGTTGCACGGTGGCCGTGGCCGCAGCCGTGGCGGCCACCCCCGCGGTGCTGCGGCCGGTCAAAAACACCCCGCCGGGAGCCAACCGCTCGATCGTCGACGCGAGCCGATCAGCTCCGCTCGCCGGTACCCCGAGCAAAAACAACTGGCCCACTCGGGCCCGAGGGGTCATCGCTTCCCAGGTGGCCTGCGCGCACGACACCGGCGTCGGAGAGGGTAGCAGCGGCGCGGACGCTGGTGCGGGACCCGGCCGTGCGGGAGCCGGTGGGATGGCGGCACAGGCCATCGCGACCGCGCAGGCCGCCACCGCGCCGCCGATCCGAAGCTGTCGAAGCACCCCGCTAGCTCATCACGACCCACCAGATATGGATTTGGGGGCCTGTGCGTAGGCGGACGCAAACAAGATCGTCCGCTGTGCTTGCTCGATGAGACGACACGGGCACGAAGTAGGTTTGCCTCGACCGAGTGCGCTCCACATGGGATTCGAAGGTGCGCTGATCGGCATGAGCGGGCGCGATCTCGACTCCAACCGATCCCAGTCGCAGGCTGGGGCGTCCGAATGGAGTCCACGTGGTGTATGCGGGCGACCAACAGCCAACGGCGGGCTCATATCGGGCTCCGCAGTTTTGTGCGAACCCGACCCTACCCGGCACTAGGCGACACTCGAAACCGCCGTGGATGCACGGTCGTTCCAAGATCGTTTTGGTTGCTGGTTGAACGTCCAGGGCCAGCGAGGTTGGTGGTGAACGCCAGCGTGGGCGGAAAGATCGATGATCTTCGGCGTGTCGCGGTGATGCGCGAACGAAGCTCCGGTAGGACGA
>JAICHZ010000335.1 GCA_025924655.1 Pseudonocardiaceae bacterium
AGAATGCCCACCGCCTTACCGGACTCGTCGCTGGCCTCGCGAACCATGGAATAGACCCGCGCGTGCTCGGCGTGGGTTCCATGACTGAAATTAAGGCGAGCAACGTCCATCCCGGCCCGAACCAACTCCCGGATCTTCTCCGGGGTCGCCGTGACCGGACCGATCGTACAAACAATCTTCGCGCGTCGACTCACTGGCACAGACTAGCGGTGCATCCGGACTGATCCGGTTGCTGGCAGGTGAACGTCTGGACCGTGACCGTTCCGACGGGCCGACCTGCGGCGATGCCTAGGAGACCAGAGCCACCGGCCGTTGCACCGCAAGCTTCTCCGGCTCCTCCCGGCCACGGCGGGCCACCGTGAGGTAGAGCACCGCGGCCAGGAACACCACGGCTGAGGTGATTACATTGATCCGCAACCCGAAGATCATCGTGGCCTGGTCAGAACGCATCAGCTCGATCCAGAACCGGCCTGCGGTGTAAGCCGCTACGTAGAGCGCGAAGGCCCGTCCATGGCCGAGCTTGAACCGGCGGTCAGCCCACACCACCAGTGCCGCGACGCCCAAATTCCACAGCATCTCGTAGAGGAAGGTGGGGTGCACGATCGCCACCGGTGGGCCCTGGGCGATCCCGTTGAGCGGATCGGGCGCACCGGTTATCGGATTGAGCCGCTCGCGGATCTCCAGCCCCCAGGGCAGTGTGGTCGGACCCCCGTAGAGCTCCTGGTTGAACCAATTGCCCAGTCGGCCGATCGCCTGTGCGGCGACGATCGCCGGCGCGACCGCGTCTGCCAGCGCAGGAAGCGGGATGCCCCGACGCCGGCAACCGATCCAGGCTCCGAGAGCGCCGAGCGCGATCGCCCCCCAGATGCCTAACCCGCCTTGCCAGACTTTCAGCGCGCCGATCGGATCTCCGCCGGGTCCGAAGTACTTCTGCCAGTCTGTGGCTACGTGGTAGAGCCGGCCGCCCACCAGACCGAACGGCACCGCGAACACCGCGATGTCCGTTACCGTCCCGGCCCGACCGCCCCTGGCCTGCCAGCGACGTTCCCCCCACAGGATGGCCAGGATGATCGCGGCGATGATGCACAGAGCGTAAGCCCGGATCGGCACCGGCCCCAGATGCCAGACCCCCCGATCCGGACTGGGAATGGACCCAATGAACATCGCGGTAAGCACGCCGACACGGTATCTCCCGCCCAAACCACGCATTCAGCGGGCTCAGCGTGGTTATTGATGCCCTGATAGGCACGCTGAGCCCGCTGAATGCGCCAGCGGAAGGGTTGGTCAGGCGAGTTGGGCGGCGTGACGGCGGACGCCGGTGGCGAGGTCGGCGGCCAGCGCGCGGACCCCGGGGACACCGGCTCCCGCGGCGGTGACGAAGGCGGAACCGACGATCACAGCATCGGCGAAGGACGCCACCTCCGCGGCCTGCGCGCCGTTGCGCACCCCCAGGCCCACGCCCACCGGCAGGCCCAGCGCGTGCTCCCGGACGCGGCTGACCAGCGTCCCCGCTGCGCTGCTCACCACGTCACGGGCACCGGTGACACCCATGACGGAGCTCGCGTACAGGAAGCCGCGGGTCGCCGCGGCGGTCGCCGCCAGGCGCTGGTCAGTGGATGAGGGCGCCACCAGGAAGATGCGATCGAGGTCGTGGGCCTGCGCTGCGGCCAGCCAGTCCTGCGCTTCGTCAGGGATCAGATCGGGAGTGATGACGCCGAGCCCCCCGGCCGCGGCGAGATCGCGGGCGAAAGAATCCACGCCGTAGCGGTGCACCGGGTTCCAGTAAGTCATCACCACCGCCCGCCCACCAGCAGCAGCGATCGACTCCACCACCGAGAGCACGTCGCGCAGCCGCACTCCGGCACGCAGGGCAGCTTCCGAGGCGGCCTGAATGGTCGGCCCGTCCAGCACTGGATCGGAGTAGGGCACCCCGACTTCGACTAAGTCGCAGCCACCGTCGAGCATGGCGCGCAGTAGCGCCCGCGAGCCGTCCACCGTCGGATAGCCGGCGGGGAGGTAGCCGATCAGCGCGGCCCGATGATCAGCACCGCAGGCCTCGAACAACGGCGCCAGCCGGGCGGTCACGAGTGCTCCTCCAGCAGGTCGAACCACTTCACCGCGGTGTCGACGTCCTTGTCGCCCCGGCCGGACAGGTTCACCAGCAGCAAAGCCCCGGGACCCAGTTCCGGTCCGAGTCGCAGCGCCCCGGCCACGGCGTGCGCCGACTCGATCGCCGGGATGATCCCCTCGGTACGGGACAGCAGCTGGAAAGCGTCCATCGCCTGCGCATCGGTGATCGGCCGGTACTCGGCCCGCCCAGTGTCCTTGAGCCAGGAATGCTCCGGCCCCACCCCGGGATAGTCCAGCCCAGCCGAGATCGAATGCGTCTCGATGGTCTGCCCATCGGAGTCCTGCAGCAGGTACGACAGCGCACCGTGCAGCATCCCGGGCTCACCGGCGGACAGCGTCGCGGCGTGCCGGCCGGTGTCCACCCCATCGCCAGCCGCCTCGAAACCCACCAGGCGCACTCCTGGGTCGTCGATGAACGGGTGGAAGATGCCGATCGCGTTAGAGCCACCGCCGACGCACGCGGCCACCGCGTCGGGCAACCGGCCGTAGCGGGCCAGCATCTGCTCGCGGGCCTCCAAGCCGATGACCCGGTGGAAGTCTCGCACCATCACCGGGAACGGATGTGGCCCGGCAACGGTGCCGAGCAGGTAGTGCGTGGTGTCCACGTTGGTGACCCAGTCCCGCAGCGCCTCGTTGATGGCGTCCTTGAGGGTGCGCGACCCGGTCTTCACCGGGATCACCTCAGCACCGAGCAGCCGCATCCGAGCGACGTTGAGCGCCTGGCGCTCGGTGTCCACCTCGCCCATGTAGACCACGCACTGCAACCCGAGCAGCGCGCACGCGGTCGCGGTGGCGACTCCGTGCTGGCCGGCCCCGGTCTCGGCGATCACCCGCGGTTTGCCCATCCGCTCGGTGAGCAACGCCTGGCCCAACACATTATTGATCTTGTGTGAGCCGGTGTGGTTGAGGTCTTCGCGCTTGAGCACGATCCGCGCCCCGCCGGCGTGCTCGGAGAGCCTGGGCACCTCGGTGATCGGCGACGGCCGGCCGGTGTAGTCGGCGAGCAGACCGTTGAGCCGGGCGATGAACTCGGGGTCCGCTCTGGCGTCGGCATAGACGGCGGTGAGCTGGTCGAGAGCCTTGATGAGCGCTTCGGGCACGAACCGGCCCCCATAGCGCCCGAAGTGACCGCGAGCATCGGGCTGGGCGGTAGCGGGCTGGACTGTGACC
The DNA here is from genome assembly GCA_025924655.1 of Pseudonocardiaceae bacterium. Taxonomy (GTDB): domain Bacteria; phylum Actinomycetota; class Actinomycetes; order Mycobacteriales; family Pseudonocardiaceae. Next base: position 3,301 of record JAICHZ010000335.1, read on the forward strand.
ATGTTCGGTTACCGGGCCGGCTTCGGGCAGGCTGGGTGCGATCCCGCGGTGACCAGCTGGATGACCGCGGCCTTGGGATCGCCACTGGTCACCAGGCCCTCACCGACGAGCACCGCGTCGGCACCTGCGCCGGCGTAGGCCAGCAGATCCGCCGGCCCGCGCACCCCGGACTCGGCGACCCGCAGCACGTCACCCGGCAGCCCCGGTGCGATCTTGCTGAACACGTTGGGGTTGACGTCCAACGTGTGCAGGTCGCGGGCGTTGACCCCGATCAGCGACGCGCCGGCCTCCAGCGCGC
>JAICHZ010000336.1 GCA_025924655.1 Pseudonocardiaceae bacterium
AAGGCGCTGGCCGACTTCGTGCACCGCGGCTGGATCCAGCTGCAGGGCAAGTCCGTCGTCGTCCTCGACGAGGACCGCCTCCGCCGCCGCGCCCGCTGATCGCCTTTGATTCGGCGAGATCGGCGGTCTCGCACGCTTTGAGACCCTGTTGGCCAATCGCGTGTCAGGCGGCGAGGTCGAAGTCCAGTCGCTGGAGTTGTCGGGTTCGGGTTCGGTCGAGTGGTTTGTCGGTCCACCAGGCGTCGAGGCGGATGAGGTTGACGGCGGTGGCGGCGAGCAGGTGTTCCAGGCGGGTCTTTGCCAGCCCGGTGTAGCGGGCGTGCCGTACTCCGGTGACGTGGGTGGCCTGGGCGATGGTTCCCTCCACGCCGGCGCGTGCCTTGTATCGCTCGCGCCATGCGTCGCTGGTCTGCTCGACGCGGGCGGCAGTCAGCGCCTCGTGCACCGGGCGGGGGTTGAGGGTCAGCTGCCGGCCGCGGTGTGTGGCGGTGGTGCACCGGTCGCGGACCGGGCATGGGGCGCAGGCGGGGGTCGGGAAGCGGACGACGATGGCATCCCGGCCGTGTTGAGTGCAGGGGGTCCAGCTGCTGCTGCGCTGCCCTTGTGGGCAGGTGACCTGCTGGTGGTCCCAGTCGATGTGGAAGGCATCGAGGGTGTAGCCGCCGGTGCGGGCCTGTCGTGAGGGGTTGGCGCTGAGTGGTCCGAGCAGGGTGATGCCGCGGGCGCGGGCGGCCAGCAGCAGCTCGGTGGAGGTGTAGCCGGCATCGACCAGGTGCTCGCCGGGGGGCAGGCCGTGTTCGGCGAGGCGGTCATGGATGGCCTCGGTCATCGCCACGTCGGGCACCGCGGCGGGGGTGGTGGCCACGCAGGTGAGCAGGTTCGGCGCCGGCCGGGTCCCGTCCGATGCCGGGGCCGGACAGGTCTCGGACAGGTGCACCTTGTAACCCAGCCAGCCGGCGCCGCGTTTCTCGCTGTAGCGGGCGTCGGGGTCATAGGGAGAGATCAACCTGAGTCTGCCCGGCGGGAGGCCGTGCTCGGCGTCCCGCCGGATCACCCGCTCTCCGTGCTCGTCGATCTGCCGGTAGTACTGCTGCACCCACACTCGGCGCAGGATCTCCACCGCGGGCAGCTCACGCAGCCAGCCCGGGGCGCCCGCAGCGGTGACCGCCGCTAGCAGCCGGTAGCCGTCCCGGCCGTACTCGATGGCCAGGGCGGCGCGTTTGCTCTCACTGGCCGGCAGCCGCATGGTCTCGACCCGGGCCGCGTAACGGGCCTGCCAGGTGGAGTCGATCGCGCCGGTCAGCCAGTCGGGTGCGGCCGCGGCCAGCGCCTCCAGCGCGGCGCGGACGGTTTCTCCGGCCAGCTCAAGCCGGTTCAGCGCGCGGATCGCGGCCAGCACATGGGTGGAGTCGGTGCGCTGCCGCTCGCCCGCACCCAGCAGCCCCCGGGCGATCAGCCGATCCAGCAGCGCGTCGAAGATCTTGGACTCCAGGCCGTCGGCGACCAGCCGGGCGCGGAATTCGCTGAGCACCGTGAAGTCGAAGCCCTCGTCGGCCAGGGCCAGCCCCAGGCAGTACTTCCAGTCCAGCCGGCCACGGACCGCGTCTGCCGCCTGCCGGTCGGTGAGGTTCTCGGTGAACTGCAGCACCGTCACCATCGCCAGCTGCGCCGGCGAAATCCCTGGCGCGCCCCGCACCCCGTAGGCAGCCGCGAAATCGCCGTCCGCGCACCAGAATCCCAGCTCGTCACGGACCCGGATCGGCAGCGCCCCCTTGCGGAACGCGCTCTTCGTGATCCGGGCGGTCTCGGCCGGCACCTCCGGCCACGGCTTCGGCTGCATCGACATGGCGGACCCATTCCGCGGCCGGGAACGAGGGGGAAGCCGACCGCAGACCGATCCTTACGCCAACCGCGCCACCACACACCCCTGTCGAATTGGCCAACAGGGTCCGTAGACGTGGCAAAACAGCCGATCCGGGCAGGTCGCTGCGTCCGGGCGCAGCCACGCTGACCCGTCGACGGCCAGCACCAGCCGGCCACCGAACATTCGCGGCAGCGGCAGCCGGGCCAGCCGCTCGCGCAGCGCGTTCTCATCGAGCGCGCCGCAGTTCAGCGCGTCATACAGGGCGCCATGGCCGCGGCGATGCCCGGGCGCCAGACACAGCTCCACGAGCGTGCGCACCGGCCCCTCGGTACACAGCAGCGCGTCGGTCAGCTCGAACAGCTCATCGGCTCGCCGACCCAGGCACCGGTAGAAATCTCCCCGGAAATCCCGCAAACGCTGCCGTCCACCCTGGCCCGCCTCGGCGAACAGGACCACACTGTCCATCACGGCCACCGCCGATCCTTGAGCTTCGCAACTCGAAGGATCCAGCGGTGGCCGCCCTGATGCCAGAGCCCGAACCACGCCGATGTAACTCACCGACCCTCGGGGTTAAACCACAAGCTTAGGGCGACCGGAGCCTGAGTCTCGGGCGCTCGCATCTTGGGGTGACCGCATCTGCCGCCTGGTTTGCGGTGGTCACAGCTCGGTGACGCGGCCGGCGTCGACCACGAGGCGGCGATTGGTGTGCACCGCCTCGAGCATCCGCCGGTCGTGGGTGACCAACAGCAGCGTGCCGGTGTAGGCATCGAGCGCCTGCTCGAGCTGCTCGATCGCGGGCAGGTCGAGGTGGTTGGTCGGCTCGTCGAGCACGAGCACGTTCACGCCGCGGGCCTGCAGCAGCGCCAGTGCCGCCCGGGTGCGCTCCCCCGGCGAGAGCGTCGCCGCCGGCCGCAGGACGTGCTCGGAGGTGAGGCCGAACTTCGCGAGCAGGGTGCGGACCTCGGCCGTCGGCCAGTCCGCCACCTCGGCGGAGAACGCGTCGAGCAGCGTCTCGGCGCCCAGGAACCGGCCGCGGGCCTGGTCGATCTCGCCGATGCGGACCGACGGCCCCAGCGAGTGCGCGCCGTCGTCCAGCGGTACCCGGCCCAGCAACGCGGCCAGCAGGGTCGACTAGCCCGACCCGTTCACTCCGGTGATCGCCACCCGGTCACCCCAGTCGACCTGGAGGTCGACCGGTCCCAGCCGGAAGTCGCCGCGGCGTACCACCGCGGACCGCAGCGTGGCGACGACGGCGCCCGCCCGCGGCGCGGCCGCGATCTCCAGCCGCAGCTCCCACTCCTTGCGCGGCTCCTCCACGACATCGAGCCGCTCGATGCGCCGCTCGGTCTGCCGGGCCTTCGCCGCCTGCTTCTCCGAGGTGGCCCGCATGTGCGCCCGGATGTTCTTGTCCGGCTCGCTCCCCGCCTTGCGCACCGCGTTGCGGACCCCCTTGGCCATCCAGTTGCGCTGCATGCGCGCCCTGGCCTCGAGGTCCCCCTTGGTTTCCGCGAACTCCTCGTACTCCTCGCGCGCATGCCGGCGGGCGACCTCCCGCTCCACGAGGTAGCTCTCGTAGCCGCCGTCGTGCACCCGGACCAGCTGCTGCGGCAGGTCGAGCTCCACCACCCGGGTCACCGTGCGGGCGAGGAACTCGCGGTCGTGGCTGACCACGACCATGCCGGCGCGCGCCTCGGCGACGAACCGCTCCAG
>JAICHZ010000337.1 GCA_025924655.1 Pseudonocardiaceae bacterium
AGATCGACAAGATTTTCTGGGAGACCAAACAGGCCGCCTGATCGAAGCCCGATAACGATGCTGGCCAGCGGAATACTCGTCGCTGGCCAGCATCGCATCTCATCGTTGAGCGTCATTTCATCCACTGAAGACGGCCTGCTGGAAGGCAGCGCCCAACGCGCCGTCAGCGCCCGTGCCGCGGTCGACGGTTCGAACCCAAACGTGTGGCCCTAATCGGATTCAGCCCACGTCCGATCGATCCGCAGCGCACGCCAGTCTTCGGGGACGGCGACGGTGAGCCCCCCGTCGATCGTGATGTGGGCCCCGGTGACGTAGCTCGATGCGTCGGAGGCCAGCCACAGCAGCGCACCGCAGATGTCGTCGGGCACACCCCAGCGTCCAAGCGGAACATCGGCAGCAGTTGCGGCCTCGGCGGTGACGTTGTCGGTGAACGCCCGGTTGATTTCGGTACGGATCCATCCCGGACTCACGGCATTAACTCGGACGTGGGCGGCAGCCCACTCTTGGGCGAGCGCCTGGCTCAGGTTGAGCACCGCGGCCTTCGCCGCCCCGTAGGCGGTGATCCCGGGCCAGGGCCGCAGAGTCGCTGGCGAGGTGACATTGATGACCGAACCGGTGCCACGGGTGACCATATGTGGCCCAACGCGTTGCAGGAACCGCATGACGCTGTTCAGATTCAGGTCAATGACCTTATGCCAACCTTCCTCACGCATGTCCAAAAAGGTCGCGTTGAACCGCGGACCGCCCGCATTGTTGACCAGCACGTCGATCTGGCCAAAATGGTTGAGCGTGGCCACGACGGCGGCTTGGACATCGTCGGCGTCGCGCACATCGCAACGGATAGCCATCGCCCGTCGCCCGCTCGCCCGGAGGGACTCGGCGATCCGCATTAGCTCAGCCTCGGAGCGAGCAACCAGAGCGACGTCCGCCCCTGCCGCGGCATAGCACCGCGCGGTCGCCTCACCGATACCCCGCGATGCCCCGGTCACCAGTGCGACCTTGCCCGTCAGCGAGAACCGCTCAACACCCCGCGATGCCCCGTCCGCGAGCTCATCATCCACCGCGCACCTCCGCGGCAAGACGGTCACGCAGCACCGCCCGCTGCAGCTTGCCGACCGCCGTCTTAGGCAGCCCATCCACGAAGCGGATCGACCGGGGGCGTTTGAAGCCGGCCAGCAGTGGCCGGCATTGCTCGACCAGCTCGGCCTCGGTGATCTCGGCATCCGGGGTGCACACCACGAACGCGGCCGGTCGGAGCAACCCGTGGAACAGGCCCGGCACCACAGCCACCTCCTGTACCCCGTCCAGCCCAAGGAGCGCCGACTCCACCTCGAACGGTGACACCCACTCGCCGGCTACCTTGAACAGGTCATCGCACCGACCGATGTAGCGGTACAGGCCACGTTCGGGACACTCGTACACATCGCCAGTGCGAGTCCATCCGTCGATGAAGGTTCTTGCCGTCGCGTCCGCCCGGTTCCAGCCCGCCACACCGGCCACCTGGTCCGCCAACTCGGCGTAACTCACCGATCGACGGCCGGTCCGGAACGCGACCGCTTCACCGCGACCCTGCCGGATGTGTCGATCAACCAGCCAATCAGATGCGTCGATACCGTTGCTCACCACAGACCTCTAGGCCGTCCTGGATAGACATCGTGCGAGCAACGCTAGGTTGGTGCAGGGATACGAGCAAAATCTTTCGGCAGACTAAACAGGCCGCCTGATCGAGGCCTGACAACGATGCTGGCCAGCGGATGCTCGTCGCTGGCCAGCATCGCCTCGCGGCAAGGAACAGTAGTATCGGCTACACCGTGGACGCAGTCGAGCACTTCATCGCCTTATTGGCCGGGCGCGGGCCTGGGCCCGAGCTGGACGAAGGCGCGCTCGCGATCGCCGCCGGGGCTGAACCCGACCTCGATGCCGGCACCTGGCTGCGCGAACTGGATCGACTGGCCCAGGGCGTCGACTCGCTCGAGACGCTCATCCACCGGTTGTTCGTCGAAGAGGCCTTCGCCGGCAACACCACGAATTACTACGATCCTCGCAACTCTCTGCTGAACCAGGTGCTCGACCGCAAACTCGGGATCCCGATCACGTTGTCGGTTGTCTGCCTCGAAGTGGGACGCCGCGCCGGGGTATCCCTGGAGGGCATCAGCATGCCCGGTCATTTCCTCGTCCGGCCGATGGCCACTGACCATTACCTCGACGCCTTCGATGGCGGTGCGCTGCTCGACCTGTCCAGTTGCGAGGCACTGTTCCGCACCGCCAACCAGGCTGGTCCCAACGTCCCGTTCGGGCGGCACCTGCTGACTACGGCGCCCCGGAGAGCGATCTTCGCACGCATCCTGGAGAACCTGCGGACGGTCTACCGGGGCCTGGGACGCGCCGCCGACCTCGAATGGGTGCTGCGGATGCGCCTGGCGCTGCCCGGGGTGGGAGCCCAAGAGCTCCTTGAGCTGGGCCAGACGCTCGGCCGGCAGGGCCGATTCCTCGACGGCGCCAAGTTCCTCGAATCGCAGATCGCCAAGTTCCCACAGCACGCGGAGCTTCTCGAATCCACCGCACGCGGCTTGCGTGCGCAGCTCAACTGACCTCGCGCCGTCTACCGGCTGCCCAGCGCAGTGCGGGCGGGCAGAACAGCAGCACCAGCACGCCCAGACAGAACACCGCAGCCGCCACTCCATAGCCAGGCTGCGACGACGGGCCCGCGGCGTACCAGCAGACCCCGAGCAGCAGGAGCTGAGCGACGACAGCCGGACTTCGAGCACCGTGGCGACCGCGCACCAGATTCACGCCGACGATGAGCAACAGGATCCCAAAGCCGGCCAGCCACGCCGCGGTGGCCGCCACCGGCACCGGACCGCTGGTCGCGCGCACCGCCGCGATGAGCAACCAGACTGCGAACACGACACCAGCTAAACCCTGTAGGCCCACCAGCACCCCGGCCACGCGTACCGGACGAGGAGCGGCGGTGTTCATACCGCCCCACTGTGGACGGCTACTTCGGCGATCACCACCGCAGATTAACTGCCGCCGCGACGCTGCCCCCACGGTGTTGCGGCCACGATTGCCGCAGTGTCAAGGGACACGCCGACGGGCGCCAAAACTGGTCCGAAACGTTCTGGCGGCTGCTGTCGTTAAGACCCATAGGGCTAGCTGCTGAGAAGCCCACCAGCCTCCGGGCTGATGGGTTCCTTGGGCTCATCACGATGATCCTATCGCGATGAGCGAGCGGAGTGGGCAGTCGTGATCAAGCAGCCGTGACGCACAGCTACGCCCGAATGGCGCTTGTTGAATGGGTTTCACATGCGGTTAACAGTTCAGCTGACTGGGCACCCTGTCGGGTGAACCGACGAACTGGCCCCGTCGATAGCTCTTGACATCGCGGGTGATTGTGAAATCATTCACAAGCCAATGAGGGACTAACGACGGCGCTGGGACACCGGAGTTCGCCAGCGCGATCGACGAGGAGCAAGCACCATGGACTGGCGCCACCGCGCGGCCTGCCGAGACGAGGACCCCGAGCTGTTCTTCCCCGTGGGAACCAGCGGCCCCGCTCTA
>JAICHZ010000338.1 GCA_025924655.1 Pseudonocardiaceae bacterium
CGCACTGCCCACCCCCGCCACTGCTCCCGATGCGCCAGTCGAGGGGGATTTCGGGTACCGACCAGTCGACGGCGGTGCTGTCACCGAGACCGCCGTACTCACCGCTGGATCCGAGCTTCCGGCGGCCACTCCAGCGGAGGTGCCGTTGCGGCCCTCCCTGACGGCGTTGCCGTTGGATGTCGAACCCGCTGAGCTCCAGTGGCGCAGAGCCAGGTCCCGACGGGTGAAACACGTCGTCCTCGCCGGAGCCCTCGCGATGTTGACCGTCGCGGGCGTGGCGTCAGTTCCGTTCCTGACCTCCCGCAGCGGTCCTATCCCCCCGGCGAACGCGGGAACCTCGACGTCCAGCACCCCCGCGGCGCCCAAGGTCCCAGCACCCGATGTCCCAGCACCCGATGTCCCAGCACCCGGTGCCCCGGCCCCCGGTGCCACCGGCCCAGCACCGAATGCAGCGATAGGCAGCGACAACAGCTCGAACAGCGGGGGACCGATCCGTACGGCACCGCGTGCCGCACCGAACAGACCGGCCGGCGGGCCCGCGCCGGTTGCCCCCAGCGCGCCGCCGCCGAGCTGGGTCACCACGTACACCTGGACCAGCACCTGGTCCAGCCCTCCTCCCACCACGACGACGCCGCCACCGCCACCTCCCACGACAACGAAGGAGTCGCCGCCCCCGACCACGACGGCCGTCGTCACCACCACGGCCGTTGCGACCGCCACACCCCACGCGAGCCATAGGCAGTCTGGATGAACCAGGCAACGGCTCGCCATCATCCGAGGCACGACGATGCAGACGTCTCGTTGGCGGGGTTGGCACCCGCGCAGACGTTGTACAACGCGGTCTGCGCCGACCCCACGGCTCCGCTCGCGGTGTGCATCAGCGGTCCCGGCGGATGTGGAAAGAGCGCGCTGGTGGCAGCGCTGCGTCAGATTTACCTGGCGGCCGGGGTACGCGTCGTCGGGACGGGCGCGGTGCCCGTCGAGCTCACGCCGTCCTCCGACGTGGCCGTGCTGGTCGACGACGCCCATCAGCTGGACGGCCCGGGCCTCGACCGGCTGCGCCGTCTGGCCCTGACCGGCGACGTCCGGCTCATCGTCGCCTACCGACCATGGCCGAGGAAGCCGCAACTCGACGAGCTCGAAGACGCTGTGCGCGGTCACCATCCGCTGATGTCATTGGACCGTCTGGATCGCCGCGGAATCCAGATCCGGTGCGCGGCGCGGCTCAGCGGGGCATTGCCCGCGCCAGTGATCGACCTGCTCTACGAGCAGACTGACGGTGTCCCGATGCTGATCGACTGGGTGGTGGACTCGTTACCGACCGCAGGCAGGCTCGATGGCGACCATCCAGAGTTACCGCCCGGTGTCGTCGATCGCGTCCGCCACAGTCTGGACCGGTTGGCCCCGCAGCTCCGGGCATTACTGCTGGCGGTGGCGCTGGGTGCGGCCCCGGACGCGGAGATCCTCGCCGAGGTGCTGGTGTCGGATCCGGTGGTCGTGGTTGACCTGTTGTCGATGGCGCAGGCGGCCGGCCTGCTGCTCAGCGACGGCCGAGTGATCCCGCTAGTGCGCCGGGCGATAGTGGCCGGTGCCGCGCCGGGCACTAGGCGGGTAATTCAACGGCTGGCGCTCGCTGCGCACCTCGAACGTGGCCGGCCGGTGCTCGGCCTGGCACACCAGCTGGTCGACGCAGGTGCCCGCGGCAGCGACCTCGCAGCGGTTTTCGAAGCAGCCGCTGACGCCGCCATGGCCGAACCGTCCGGGTCAGGCGCTGCGGCGCAGGCTGCCCAGCTCTACGCCCAGGCCCTCGCCGCCGGTGCCGACCCTGCGTCGTTGGCGCCCCGGCGGGCCGAGGCATCGGCTCTGGCCGGTGATCTGGATAAGGCGCTGCGCCTTGCGGATCAGGCATTGTCCGATCCTTCGTGTGGTGACCTCGGCAGAGCCGGCAACGTCGCAGCCGCTGTCCTGGCCCAGCGCGGTCTGCTGGCTCGCAGCGCCGAGGTCTACCGCTGGGTCGGCCCCGCCCGGTTGGGGTCGGCGGCGCCGTTGGCGGCGCTGGCGCTGCTGGGTACCGGGTCGCTGGCCGAGGCTCGGGAGGTGCTGGCGGCTTCTGCCGGTGACCGGCCGCCGACGCTGGTAGCCGGAGCGGAGTCGCTGATGGCCGCCGGAGTGCTCGAGTCGGTACTCGGTTCACCCGAAGCCGCCCCCACTATGGCGCTGTCAATGTTGACCCGAGCCGCCGCGTTGCTCGAGCCGGGCGGGCGTGCCGCGCTGCTTCCCGACACTCCGGCGGCGCTGGCGGCGATCGTGGCGCTGCATTGTGGCGAGCTCGACGTCGCCGTCTCGGTCCTGGAGCGGGCGCTGTCCAGTGGCGCCGGCGGGTTGTTCGCGCGAGCCCGCCACCAGCTACTGCTGGCGTGGACCGCGATGATCCGTGGCGATATCGCGTTGGCCAGGCAATGGCTGGCCCGTACCGTCCCGGACTCAGGCGTCCTCGAACCACGGGAGGAGTTGTTCGCCGCTGCGTTGGCGGTCGGTATAGCCCGGCGCGAGAGCGACATTCCTACGTTGCAGGCTGCGTGGGCGGCGGCGCGAGAGGCGATCGTCCGGCATCCGGCCGACCTGTTCGCCCTGTTGCCCCTGGGTGAGCTGGCCGTGGCCGCGGCCAGACTTCGAGACTTCGACCGGGTAGCGCCGCACCTGGCCCAGGCCTGGACGCTGCTGGAGCGGCTCGGTGACCCGCCGCTGTGGTCAGCACCGCTGCACTGGTACGGCATGCACGCCGCGATGCTGCGGGGGTTGCCCAGTGCGGCCGAACCGCACGGGGCGGCCTTGGTGCAGGCAGCGAAGAACAACCACTACGCCGCGGTGCTCGCTGCCGCTGGACGTGCCTGGATGCAGGTGCTGGCCGGACAGTTCGATCCCACGGAAGTGGAGGCCGCGGCGCGCGGATTGCAGACGATCGGGCAGGCCAACGATGGCTCCCGGCTCGTTGGGCAGGCCGCGATCCGCACCACCGACCGCAAGGTCATGGTGGCGCTGCTTGGATGTGCGCGAGCGCTGCAAGCCACCGGTCCCGGCGCGGCCAGCCCGGTGCCCGAAGGTGCGCCGGACGAGTCGCCCGAGCCGATAGCTGTCACCCGGCGGGCCGCTGCACCAGCCGGCGCGCCCACGCTCAGCGACCGCGAGCGCGAAGTCGCCGAACTCGTCCTGACCGGGCTGACCTACCGCCAGATCGGGGAACGACTGTTCATCTCGGCCAAGACCGTCGAGCACCACGTCGCCAGGATGCGTCAGCGATTGGACGTGACCAGCCGCGACGAGCTGTTCGCTCAGCTCAAAACGCTACTCAGCTAGGTGCCGGATCGCCATTCGAAGCCAACGCCGTGGGCGCTTCGCGCCGCCCTGAGGGGTGAAAATGGGGTCGGCTGCCGGTCGGGTAGACGTCGTCGCTCTTGTGGCGCTGCGAGTCCGTGAGCCAACGTGACGTTGGGAGTCGAGGGCAGGTGCCCTGGA
>JAICHZ010000339.1 GCA_025924655.1 Pseudonocardiaceae bacterium
ATCACCTACAGCGTGCTGAGTCTGGCGTTGTTCGTGGTGATCGAGCTTGAGGTCGACGACCCGTTGCTCGACGTCCGAGTGTTTCGGTGCTGGGCGTTCACCAACTCTCTGCTGCTGATTGCGGTGCTGATGGTGGGGTTGTTCGGGGTGCTGTTCTACGTCCCGTTGTTCCTGCAGCAGGCCCAGGGAATGGGCGCATTCGATGCCGGGCTCACCTTGTTGCCGCAGGCGCTGGTGATGGGTTTTCTGATGCCGGTCGCCGGGCGGATCTATGACCGCATCGGGCCCCGCTGGCCGGCCGCGATCGGCTTGACGATCGTGGCTATCGGTACCTACCAGCTGCACACCCTGACCCTCGACACTTCCCGCGAGCAAGTCATCTGGTTGCTGGTGTTGCGAGCGGTCGGCATGGGTCTGGCGATGATGCCGATCTTCACCGCAGGTATCGCCGCCATCCCGATCACTCAGGTCAACGCCGCCAGCGCGTTCAACAATGTCGTGCAGCGGGTCTCGGGTGCGCTCGGGTTGGCCGTGCTCACCGCGATCCTGACCACCCAGCAGGCTCAGCAGATGGCCGGGCGCGCCGCCTTGCTGCCCGCCGGAACGCCCACTCCGCACCTCGGCAGCGGCCCGGCCGTCCCGGACTGGGTCGGTGTGTACGCCATCTACCGGCTGACCCAGCTGCAGGTGTTCGTCGCGGCGATCGACGACCTGTTCCTGGTCGTCGCCGGGCTGAGCGCGCTGGCCGCGCTAGGAGCACTACTGCTGCGGTCCGGACCCACTCCCGCGACTCCGGCCGGTTTCGGCCCGCCCAAGCAGGCAACTGCATCGCCGGCGTCCCCCAACGGCCACGAGCACCACATGCCGTCACCCGCGGCCGTTGCCGCAGACGACAGCACACCAACCCATTCCCCTGCGAAGACGAAACCAGGATGATCATTCCGGTGCACGTATCGCTCGTCGGCTATCTCCGGTTCACAAAGGTTTCCAGCGCGTCGAAATACTGCTGAGGCGATGGCGCCGCGTACACCACTGGGTCTTGCCGGTAGACCGATGCCGATAGCGGACAGGTGTCGCGGGCCTCGACGTGGGCTTGCCCGACCTTCGCGCCGGTGCGCGCCTCGTAGACCGTGATGGTGTAGTACGCGAACCGCAGCGATGCTGACTGCCCGGAGGGGTATGGGCATAGGAGACCCGAGTCCGCGCCGCCACCGTCGCTCTCGGTGCAGGCGACCAGTTGGACCGTTGCGGGGTCTTGAGGGTTCCAGGGCGGCCCGAGGATGGCCAATCTCGGGTTTTCCAACATGTCCCGGACCGCGCCGTGTGGCCTGACGACGAGGATCGGATGCGGGGGTGCGCCGGCGTAAGCAGCCGCGGTGGGCGAATGGCGGCCGCCGCACACGGCCACTAGATCAGACACCTTGGTCACCGGCTTGTCGATCTCTTTGCTGCCGCAGCTGACCAGCCCAGCCAGCAGCAGTGCCGTGGAGACGATGGCATACCCGCATCGAATCTGCATCGCTGACCTCTCCCCGACCGGCCGCTGGAAGTCCGCGGCCTCGCCGTGGTCCAGCCATTTAGCCCAATGGGCATATTTCACTCAATACGAAATAAGGTCAACAAGGCTGACGTCGCGCACACCAGGGTGGTACCGCGACCGGGTGAGTACGGCGGCCTCGGCTGGGCCGCGATGCCAGCGCTCAGTAGCGGCAGCTTCCCGATCGGGTAGAACGGAACAAATGCCCGACGCCCAACGCTAAAGTCGCTGGGCACCGGAACCTACTGGCGTGCCACCCGTCGAGCGTCAACTGTTGGAGATTCGGATGCCCCCACTGCTCGAGCGTGACACGGTCGAGTACCCCCGGTCAGATCGCAGGCGGACACGTCGGAAGGTGCTCGCCGCCGTCGTCGGGATTGCGGTTTTGGTGCCGGTCGGCACACAGCTCGGAGGCTTCTTTCCGCATTTGAGCAACCCGTTCGCGCAGCAGATCGTGGACCACAGCCCGGCGCCGCTGCTGCTGGCACTGCAGAACCTGTCGCAATATCACGCCGCCACCGGCACTTTTGAGGTCGTGGTAGACGTCGAGCACAACACCGCCCATGTATCGCCGCTGATCAGCGGCGAGCGCACGACCTTCCTCGGCCGCGGCTCGGTCGACACGACGGTTGACTTCAGCAACATCGGTGCGGACCGGGTGACGGTGTCCCCGGACCGGCGCTCGGTCACTTTCGCGCTTCCGGCCGCCCGGCTGGCTCCTGCGGTTGTCGACCCGGCTGCGAGCCGGGTGGTCGGCCGCGAGCGTGGCCTCATCAACCGGATCGCCTCCGTGTTCGAGAACAACCCGACCAGCGAGCAGGAGCTCTACCAACTCGCCCGCACCAAGCTGAACGACGCCGCCAAGTCGAGCGACCTGACCCGGCGCGGCGAGCAGAACACCCGCCGGATGCTCACCACGCTGGCCGGCTCACTCGGCTTCACCCATGTCGTGGTCAATTTCGACGCCCCTTCGACGTTGGACACCGCCAGTCCGGCGAGCGTCAGCAGCTGGTCAGACAGAGATCGGCTTCCGGTCAACAGCGAACGGGCGGGTCAGCCTGGTTGATCGCCGAAACTGAGCGATGGCCGGGCGATCCTGCACGGTCACCGCTCACTACTGGCGATCTTGAGAACGCCAGGCGGCAAATGCCGCCAGCGGGTTACTCTTGCGTCCGTGGTGGCTCAAGGGGACGACGCCTTGCGAAGGACCTTCCTCCGGACTCGCCTAGGATTGGACTACAGCGCGCGGCGACGCACCGTAGTGGGCACGACACGTCTATTCGCTACGCTCAGTGCGCTGGTCCTCCTGGCGATTGGGTTGGGGGCGTGTGGTTCGTCGATGACCCAGCCGGCTCCCGGCGCTGCGCCATCCGCTGCTTCAGCTAGCCCAACGCAGGCGATTACCTCCGCGACGCGTGGGTCGGAACCCCCGACGAGCGTGACGATGCCAGACCTCGTCGGCTCCCAGTTACAGAGCGCTCAGGACCGGATTCAAAGCCTCACCAATTTCGGGATAGCAGTGACCACCTCGCATGACGCAACGGGCGCCGGCCGGCATCAGGTGTGGGACAGGAACTGGAAGGTTTGTTCACAGAACATTCCACCCGGCACCGCGATAGACAGTGGTACACGCATCGACTTCGGCGCAGTCAAGATCGAAGAAAGCTGCCCATAGCAGCAGGTTGAGCGAGCTGTGGGCCGTCTGGGTGTGCGTGCGGATAACTGACTCTTCGAACTTCGTAGGTGTTCGTGCGGTTACTGTCCGCGCGACCGGGTAGCCGGTTGTATCCGTACAACAGCCCAGGCGGAAAGCCCGGGGTCCCATAGAGAAACAGGAGCACTTGCGATGCGTAGAACGAGGGGCGCGGTCCTGCGCCGTCCGCTTGCCGTTGTCGTCGTCGCTGCGGGGTTTGCGCTGGCTGGTTGTGCTAATAATCCCACTAACG